>CAZRWG010000021.1:0-10103 GCA_964603805.1 uncultured Thermoplasmata archaeon | reverse complement strand
TCAATCAATTGATTTTTTATATATAATGTTTTTTACTGGTAAATTTCAGGTGACCAGTTTATCCAGTTCATCTTTTTCTAGTGCTCTTTTTATCTCTAGGGCTAATCTTCTTCCTGTAGACATTCTCTTATGCCAAAGAGTGTTTCCATATGGATGTCCGACGTTCATGTGCACATTTGTACCTCCACCAACTCTCGGTGCAACGTCGTAGATATAGAAATTCAAGTCTTTATCAACACAAGTCTGCAGGCAGAAAGGACCAATTATACCAGGGTCATAATGTTTTTTTGTCGCATCGACATAAGTTTCCGCCATCTCAAATACCTTTTCGATCTGTGATTCTCTTAGAGTTGCGCTGTTATGACCTATCACGGTGTATTCAGGGACTTTTTGCTTTTCAGTAAGGGTCATCTGTTGAGGGGCTGGAAGTCTTACATGGCCGTCAAGACTGGTCTCGAATCGCCAATCAATCCCTAAAAGTTCTATTTTGGGTCCGTTCTCAGTGATCGGGCTGTAAAAAAAATCAAAATTGAAAACTGGTCCTATTATATACTCTTCTATCCTTGCATCTTTCAAATCATCCCTAGTGATAACGTCGTTCTCCAATAGTTGATTAGATTTTTTTTCGTATTCTTCGTAAGAAGCCGCAGTGAAGAAACCTCTCTCCAATCTTTTCTCTTTATGGGGCAATTTTACCATAACGAGCTTATCTATCTCTTCTGGATAATCATATTTTTTAGGAAATGGTAGTCCTGCCTTTTCGAGTAACCAGTAATAATCTTTCTCTTCTTCTCTTTCTTCGGAGCGAAGTAAATTTCGACTCCCGACCATGGGGATCTCGAATTCGTTCTCTATCCTATCCAAAGAAGCATAGGCGGTAAAAGACCGATTGGGAACAAAAAGCACGTTTTCTTCGATTAGTCTTTCTTGATTCTCCTCATCGATCACGTCACCGAACTTATCCAATACCCAAGTTTCATCGACCACCCCTCTTTCCCTTCTCCCACTTTTATCTTCATACTTCCTGAAATATCGATCGTAAGTCTTTTCTCGACCTTTTTGGCATACAGCTAAAGTAGGAAAGCCTTCATCAGCTGCCCCGTCACATATATCTAGTGCGGAATGAGAGGCGATAGCGCCTATTTTGATATTTTCAAAATCATAATAATTCAATTTTCCCCTAACTTTCTTTTCGTCCAACATGTTGACCACTCTTTATAACGGATTGAAAATTCTGTATTTATCATTTGTGCCTAGTGAAAATAATTTTTAACAATCGATTCATTGAAAATAATAAATAGTCAGAGCTATTTAACAATGTAAAATTTGTGAGTGTGAGCTTAAATGAGGAAAACTAAGATAGTAGCAACCATCGGCCCAGCCTCTGATAGCAGAAAAGATTTGGAAAGGCTGATATCCGCAGGCGTGGATGTCGTCAGACTCAATTTTTCTCATGGTACCCCCAAAGAACATGCTGAAAACTTAGCTAAAATCAGAAACATTTCTGATGAGATCGGGGTGATGATGGACACCCAGGGCCCTGAGATCAGATTGAATGAAATCAAAGAAGATACTGAACTGCGCCAAGGTGAAAAAGTAAAGATAGTGACTCAAAATGTGAGAGGTGATGAAAAGATCTTGCCAGTAGATCATCAATCGATTGAAGATTACTTAGAGAAAGGAGACACTATATTGATCGACGACGGTCAGATCGAGCTCAAAGTTTTAGATGTTGAAGATGATGTAGGATGTGAAGTGATATATGGTGGAAAAGTTCTCTCAAGAAAATCGGTCAACGTACCTGGTAAAGATATGGGTCTAAAAGCACCTACTGAAAAGGATATAAAAGATATAAAATTCAGTTTAAAGAAGGGTTTTGATTTCATTTCTGCTTCCTTCGTAAAAACCGCTGAAGACATCGAGAGGATAAGAGAACTTATAGAGAAGAAAAATTCGGATTTAGATATAATCGCCAAGATAGAACATCTCAAAGCAGTTGAAAATATCGACGAAATTATCCAAATTGCGGATGGAGTGATGATAGCAAGAGGGGACTTAGGAGTTGAAATCCCGGCATCGGATGTTCCAGTATTTCAGAAGCAGATTATCGAAAAAGCTAATCTCAATGAAAAACCCGTTATCACAGCTACCCAAATGCTCAAATCGATGACAGAAAGTCCTAGGGCGACTAGAGCAGAAGTTTCCGATGTTGCAAATGCGGTGATCGACGGTTCCGCAGCAGTTATGCTTTCTGAAGAAACCGCTATAGGGAAATATCCTGTAAAGTCAGTGAGATTCATGTCGGAAGTCTTAGAAAAGATGGAGAATTACGTAAAAGGAAGAGAATATTTCACTACAAGTAAAAAAAGCGGAGATATCGCGGACATAATCGCAAAGAACGTTACCCAGGCCGCTCGAGAGATCGACGCAAAATATATTGTGGCTCATACCTCTTCAGGCTATACAGCCCACAAAATAGCTAGATTTAGACCCGACGTTGGTATAATAGCCTTCACGGACAAAAAATCAGTGCAGCGAAGATTGAGTCTTGTTTGGGGAGTTAAGCCTTTCTATACCGAGTTTCCACAACATGTTGATGATATGATTTGCCAAACAACTAAAATGCTTTTCGATAAGGACATGGTCGGGAAAGAGGATAAACTATTGATAACGGCCGGGGTGCCTGCTCCAGTCACTGGGATAACCAACACGATGCAGATCAGGACTGTCAAAAGTCTTATGGAGGAAAGTTGCGAGACTTCTTAAAATGTTGAGATGCTCCTAGGCAACTCTAACATCATCGTTTGATCCGGAAAGAATCGAACTCACCAGTGGGTTCTTCTTCGTCGATCTCAACATCGTCCACTCTAGCATGAGGTTGATTTTTTTTACAGAATTCTATGACCTGATTTACCTTTTCTTCAGGACCCTCGAAGACAGCTTCTACCCGACCATCTCTAAGATTTTTGACCCAGCCTTTAACTCCTTTTTCTTGAGCCTTTTCTCTAGTATTGGCTCTAAAGAACACTCCTTGAACCTTCCCACTAAAGAAACAATGTTTTCTTATCATATCATCTTAACATATGTAAGGACAAAAAAAAGATTTTCGATAAAGACGATCTTTTATCGAACCTACTCCGCACTTCTACACAATCCGTTCACAGCTTGAACAGCATCTTCAGGAGTCTGATAGACCGGCAAACCCTTCATCTCGATTCTATCCGCCATCTTACCGGTGAATTCACCACCAGAGGCGATAACTATTATTGGCTTTCCTTTTTCCTGCATTTTATCTAGTTTATCGACTATTTCATCATCTAGTGCTGGAGATTGGAATAAACAGACGACCATGAGCACGTCTACATCATCATCTTCTAGAGTTATCTCCATTGCTCTCTTGTATCTTTCTGATGGTGCATCACCAACGATATCGACTGGATTTTTAAGGGTAGCATGATCAGGTATGGTGCCTTCCTCTTCTGCTTCTTCAAATTTATTTTTCGTTTCATCGGAAAAGCTAGCTAGTCTCAAACCCTTATCTACCAAAGAATCCGTTGACATGACTCCTGCACCACCACCATTTGTCACTATCGCCACATTTTTTCCTTCTGGTAATGGTTGAAAAGAAAGAGCTTTAGCCACGTTGAACATCTCTCTCAAAGTCCTCATCCTTATAACGTTTGATTGTTTAAAAGCCCCCTCGTAAACACCATCCTTTCCCGCTAGAGAGGCAGTATGGGATGTAGCGGCAGATGAGCCTTTCTCGGTACGTCCTGATTTGATAGCCAATATTGGTTTAGTGCTCTTTCTCGCTGCTTCGAAAAAATTCCTCCCATCTTTAACCCCCTCTATATAAAAAATCAGATAATCAGTTTTTTCATCTTTTGAGATATAATCGACTAAATCCGCCTCGTCAACGTCTGCTCTGTTCCCATAACTGACAAACTTGCTTAGACCTATATTAGATTCGGAGAACCAATCTAAAATAGCCGCACCGAAAGCACCACTCTGAGAGAGAAATGCTATAGATCCTGGATCTGGACGTGATTGTCTTTCAGGAGGATTAAATATAGTATCGAGTTCGTTCCATGGATTATAGATACCTAAACAATTAGGCCCAATAAGATTCATATCATACTTATCTATCGTCTTTTTGATCTCCTCTTCAAGGTCTTCTCTCCCTGCTTCACTGAACCCAGCACTCACTACTATAACGTTTTTTATATCAGACTTACCACATTCCTCTACAGTTTTAGGTACGATTTTAGCAGGTAAAGAGATCAGAGCTAGGTCTACATCATCCTTTATCTCTGTCACGGATTTATATACTTCAAAACCTAATATCTGATCCTCTTTGATATTTACAGGAAATATACCTCCTTCAAATTTTCTTTTAAGGGATCTCATTATTGCATTGCCGACTTTACCCTCTTTATTAGAGGCCCCGATCACAGCCACATTATCTGGCCAAAACATTCCATCTAAATCCATATTACCTATCCCTATGTTATGCCGTTGATTATTTACTTTTTTCTCTCTCTTTAGGTTTCTAGATCACACTGATAATTTCTTAAATATTAGTAAATTATATATACATCTTCATAAGCTTTTCAGGTGGGAAAATGGACAGAAAGGATTTAAAGCTGGTGAAAAACATAATGAAAGAACTTAAAAAAGTTGATAACCCAGGTACTGTCCTTTTAGATACCCCTACAACTCATATTATGAAAACAAATTTTTTTATTCTTAAAGGTCTTTTAGATTTAGAGGATAAAAAAGGTTATTTCATGACATTAGACAGACCACACCAAAACATGGCTTATCTGTTAAATAATCATCAAATAAATCAAAAAAATATTTGGTACATAGACACTGTAAATTATCTATCGGGAAAAAAGAAGATCTATAGAAAAAATGTTGAGGCAGTAAAAAACGCATTTGAAATAGAAAAGTTAACAGAAATTCTTGAAGAAACCGGAGAAAAAAGAAACGGTTTTAGGACACTTGAAGATATCGATTTCGTACTGATAGATAACCTTGCACCGATGTTAAACTATAACAATATGGAAAATATTCAAGAGTTCTTGAGTTCTTTTGAGGAGCTTATTATCTCTCATAATAATTTACTTGGTTGTTTGGTTATGGATTCTGATTCTAATGAAGATTTAGATAAAATCGTGAAGAAACACATGAAAAATGTAGTAGATGTTAAAAAACTCAAGGAGGATATATGAAAATGGCTAAATTTGAAAGACTTTCGACTGGTATAAAAGGGTTAGATGAAATGGTTGATGGAGGTTTTCCATTCCCCTCAGTTTCCTTAATAGCTGGGGGCGCAGGTACAGGTAAAACAACTTTTGGTCTGAAATTTCTCACGGAAGGCGCCAGACAAGGAGAACAAGGACTCTTTTTCACCACTCTCTCGGAACCGACTCAATGGATGTTGAGATACACGAATCAATTCGATTTCATAAATAAGGATTTCTTCGGAAATGAAATCAAATATCAAGATATAGGACTGCTTGTACAAAATGAAGGGTACGAAGAACTTTTAGACTTTATAGACGATAAAATAGCTGAAGTCATGCCCCAGCGGATAGTGATAGACCCTATAACGGTAGTGGGACCATATTTTGAGAACGAATACAGATCATTTCTTTTCGAATTAATCAATCTTTTGAAGAATTGGCAGGCCGTTTCTGTTCTGACAGGAGAGGTAGCACCTGACGAGCCGTACCCACAAGAGGTTACTTACGCAGTTGACAGCGTTATATTGCTAAGTATGCTTGAAGAGGAAGGCTCTAGGAGAAAGTACCTTGAAGTCCTGAAGATGAGAGGTACTGATCATACTACAGGGAAACAGCCGATCAGTATAACTACAGAAGATGGTATAGTGGTCCTAAAATCTAGATTCTGAGTTCTTCTATTTTATTTATTAGTTATTATAACTTTTTTCTCTGATGATAAATTATATATAGAACCTCTTTTTCATGACCTAATAGAGGTGTAACACATGATGTCAGGCCAGCAACCTATCTTCGTTATGAAAGAAGACACGGAAAGAGAAAGTGGTAAAGACGCACAGAAGAACAATATTCAGGCAGCAAAAGCATTAGCGGATGCTGTGAGAAGTACATTAGGACCAAAAGGTATGGATAAGATGTTAGTAGACAATTTAGGGGACGTAGTCATCACCAATGACGGTGTTTCTATTTTGAATGAAATAGATATAGAACATCCCGCTGCAAAGATGCTAGTAGAGGTAGCGGATACCCAGGAAGAAGAATGCGGTGACGGAACAACTTCCGCTGTAGTGCTTGCGGGGGAACTGTTGAAAACAGCAGAAGAGAGGATAGATCAACTTCATCCCTCTATCATAGCTAACGGTTATAGGATTGCTTCTCAAAAAGCATCTGATATCCTTGACGATTTGAAACAGGAAATAGATCTAGAGGACGAAGAAAATTTGAGAAATATCGCCTCTACGGCGATGACTGGTAAGAACGTTGAGATCAATAAGGAAAAATTAGCCGATATTACAGTCGATGCGGTTAAACACATCACAGAAGAAACAGATGGCGGATACGTCGCAGATATAGACAATATAAAGATAGAGAAAAAAGCAGGTGCTAGCGTAGACAACACAGAACTCATCGATGGCATGATTTTGGATAAAGAGAGACTACATGACAACATGCCGAATGATATCAAAGATGCAAAGATAGCACTTCTCAATACCGCTCTAGAAGTTCAGGAAACAGAAATAGACGCTTCTATAGAGATCACCGATCCAGATCAGCTTGAAAAATTCGTAAACAAAGAAGAAGAGAGTCTAAAAGAGATGGTCGAGATGATCAAAAATGCGGGAGCAAACGTTTTGCTCTGTCAGAAAGGAATCGATGACCTCGCTCAGCATTATCTAGCAAGAGAAGGTATTTTCGCGATCAGAAGAGTGAAAAAGTCCGACATGAAGAAGTTAGCTAGAGCTACAGGAGGAAGCATCGTAAGTAATCTCAAAGATCTATCTTCTGAAGATCTAGGAACCGCTGAGAGAGTACATGAAAAATTGATCTCTGGTTCTCAGATGACTTTCATCGAAGGAACAAAAGAAGCTAAAGCTGTCTCTTTACTTCTGAGAGGAGGTACAGAACACGTTGTAGACGAGCTAGAGCGTGCTATAGAAGATGCGATCAAAGTAGTCTCAGTAGCGATAGAAGATGGTGCAGTCCTCCCCGGCGGAGGAGCGACAGAGATAGAATTGTCTAATAGACTTTCAGATATGGCAGGAAGCGTTGAAGGCAGAGAACAGATAGCATTTGAAGAGTTTGCGGAGTCACTCACTGTAATTCCGAGAACTATCAGTGAGAACGCAGGACTCGACGGAATAGATGTCTTGATGAATTTGAATACCGCACATGAAAAGGAAGGAAAAGAAACACACGGTGTGAACGTTGAAGACGGTGAAGAACCCGAGGATATGGTCGAGAAAGGTATAATCGAACCCTACAGAGTCAAAAACCAAGCGATCAAATCAGCTACAGAAGCCGCTAATATGATCTTGAGAATAGATGATGTCATCGCCTCTAAAGGTGGAGGCGGTGAAGAAGGCGGCGGACCGCCAGCCGGTGGACCGGGAGGTCCCGGTGGAATGCCCGGAGGAATGGGCGGCGGAATGCCACCAGGGATGTAATTGGACTCGATAGTGATCTCAGTAAAAGACAAAAATAAAAATCCTTTATTTTCCTATTTTTCTAAATAAAAAAACTAAATCGAAAGGTCAAAATTTCCAATATATTTCTTGGTTAGCTCAACGACTTTCTGCTTGTTTTTGTGCTTTCAATACTTCGTCCCACGCCTCTAGACTTTTCTTCGCTTCCTCTTCTTCAAGTCTCTCTATGGCGTAGCCAGCATGAACAATCACGTAGTCGCCGATATCAGCATCTACTAAGGAGATGTTAGCTTCTCGAGTGACTCCGCCGAAATTAACTTCGGCCTTTTCTCCATCGATATTCTCTATAAGACCAGGAACAGCTAGACACATGGCAATATTAACCTACAAATACTTATAATATAAACATTTTGGAAGAGATATGGAAGTTTTCATCGAGAGGTGTACAGATTACAGCACCGTCAAAGACGTCATCGAAGAGGCTTTCACCTCCCTTGGTGGCCTAGACGAGTTCGTAAGAAATGGAGAAAAAATATTGGTAAAACCGAATCTTCTCCAAGCAAGTGAACCTGGAAAAAGTGTGATCACCCATCCAGATTTCGTCAAAGCTGTTATCGAGGTCCTAGAAAAAAAGGACGTAGAAATAATAGTGGGAGACAGTCCAGGTGGACGGATGTCAGAAAGTAAACTTAAAAAGGTCTATGAAAAATCAGAATATACTAAACTAGAAAAAGAGACCAGTGCAAAGTTGAACTATAATACAAACAGTAAAAAGATATCTTTTGATGGAAGGATAAAAAAATCCTTTGAATTTCTAGAAGTTAGTCAAGAAGTTGATGGAATAATAAATCTTCCAAAATTGAAAACTCACTCTCTTACTGTTTTCACAGGGGCAGTGAAAAATTCTTACGGGTTGATACATGGTTTGAATAAGGCAGCTTATCACGGACAATTCAAAAAGTTGAACGATTTTGGTAAGCTTTTACTCGATATAAGCGATGCAGTAAGTCCTAGACTATCTCTGATGGACGGTATTTGGGCAATGGAAGGAGACGGTCCTGCAGCAGGAGATCCTATCGAAGTGGATTGCATAATAGCTTCAAAAGATCCGGTGATATGTGATAATGCAGCTTGTAAAGTTGTAGGTGTACCGGATAAAAAAGTTCCTACTCTTTACGAAGCCGATTATGATGAAGAGGAAATAAGATATATTAGAAGACTTCCAAATTCCTTTGAAAAGGAACTCAACTATCCTCCGGGAGGCTCTACTCCTTGGTGGATACCAGATTACTTTTCAGATTTCTTTTCTAACCTTTACTTGGACCGGCCCAAACTGGATAAAAATAGATGCATAAAGTGTTGGCAATGCGAAGAGACTTGTCCCGCTGATGCCATAGAGAAGAAGGAATATGGACCTAAAATAAGTTGGCTCAAATGCATAAGATGTTACTGTTGTAGCGAGGTATGTCCTGAAGAAGCGTTAAAGGTCGATTAAAAATACACTGGAAAAAGACTTTTATATATGTTATTATATCTCAAAATGTCTTTCGTTAAACTAGAGAACCAGTGATCAAACATGCAGAAACTTAGAGTTATGAAGGAAAGTCTTCCGTTTCTTTTCCTCTGCGCCGCAGGTGGAGCAGCTGCTGGATTAGTATTAGGACAGATGGAATATATATTTGAACTCGTCCCGGGTTTGATAGCTCTAGTCCCCGCGATGATAGATATGAGAGGGAACATAGCTTCTACAATGGGGTCTAGATTAGGTTCGGCTCATCATCTAGGACTAATTGATAAAGGGTGGAGGTCGTCTATTGTAAATGAAAATATCAAGGCTACTGTCACACTAAGTCTTTTTGTAGCCTCTTTTTTACCTTTGATTTTTTGGGCAACAAGTCTCTTGCCCTTCGTAGAAAGTTTAGCGAGTTTTAGAGTATTAGCCGCAATATACCTCATAGCTATTGCGACAGGTCTTACCACCGGTTTCTTACTTTCCTTCATATCTTATTTTGCAGTCATCCTTTCTATCAAATATGATCTTGATCCAGATAATCTGAGCGGTCCGGCTCTTACTACTGTAGGAGATGTACTCACTCTCCTTGTCCTGTTCCTGTGGGCTTACTTGATAGGAGGTGCGATAATGTGAATTATGATTGGAAAGATGTTTTTCGACAAAGCGCCCTCCTTCTTTTACTCATGGGTTTTATAGGCATAATTGGTGGTCAAGTTCTTCATCAGATGGAAGAGACTCTTCTTCAATTCCCTGTTTTCTTGTTTTTGCTTCCATTGATGAACGACTTAGGCGGAAATCTCGGATGTGTATTGGCCTCAAGATTAGGTTCTGGCTTTCATTCAGGAATAATAGATGCATTCATCACTGATAGGGAATTGAATGAAAACGTTCTCGTAACACTTATCATGGGGCTTGTCACTT
>CAZRWG010000020.1:0-10468 GCA_964603805.1 uncultured Thermoplasmata archaeon | reverse complement strand
TCCCCACAGGCCCGTTTTTTAGTGGGTGAGAACCCTTGGGTTCGTGAGTCAATCTTTGATTGACGAGCTGTTGGAATCTGTGATTCCGACAAGAATCCCCACAGGCCCGTTTTTGTTCTTGTTCTATTATACTAATTTTGGGAGGGCACACTCTCATGAAAATATCTATCGGGATTAGTTTTTTCTTTTCGCTTGCTTCTCCTATATTAAAACTACTTTGATCCTTTGATTTTGATACTTAATAGTTCCGTCTCATGCTCTTCCAGGGTTTTGTATGATCTCTCAGATATCAGATCGATCTTCTCGGATCTAAAGGATTAGGAAGGGATTTCGGTTGGCTCCTCGTCTTTACTTATCTTAGGGAACCAATGTTGTGTTTTCAGACAAATTCTCACCAAGATCAGCATCAACGGCACTTCTATCAACATTCCAGTCACAGCGGCAAGAGTTGCTCCAGAACCTGCACCGAAAAGAGTTATTGACATCGCTATCGCAACTTCAAAGTGATTGCTTGCCGCGATCTGAGCCGATGGAGCGGCGTCCTCATATGTGAGCCCTATGACTTTAGCTAGATAATATCCTATACCGAAGATCAACAGTATCTGAACCGTCAAAGGTATCAATATAAGAACTACAAACTGTGGATTTGCTAGTATAGTTTCGGCCTGAGGACTTATTATCACTATAATTGTCAGTAACAACGCCACTATAGATGCGTAATGTAGGTTCTCAGTAAATCCTTCGAACCATTCTTTACCTTTTCGATTTAGAAGAACTTTTCGGGTGATATATCCTAAAACTAGAGGTAGACCAACATAAAGAGCTACACCGAAAGCGACTCTTCTCCAGGGTACAATTATGTCAGGGACTCCTAGCAATAAGATGGCGAGTGGAGCATAAAAAACAACCATGGTGAGTGAATTTATTGCAACCATAACGAGTGTATGCCCCATATTACCTCTAGATAAATATCCCCATACTAGAACCATAGCGGTACAGGGAGCAACACCTAATAGTATCATCCCTCCCATAAATTCAGTTGCTAGATCAGCGGGGATCCAAGCACCATATATTACTCTAAAAAAAAGCCAAGCGATAAATGCCATGGAGAAAGGCTTAACGCCCCAATTCAAGAACAAAGTCAGACCTATCGGTTTTCCCGATTTACCAGCCTCTATTATCTTTTTGAAGTCGATCTGGACCATTATGGGATAGATCATCAAAAATAGCATTATAGCGATTGGGATCTCTACTCCCGAATATTCTATATCTCTGAAAACGGCAGTGAATTCAGGAAAATATTGTCCCAAAAGTAGACCGGCTGCAATACAAAGACCTACCCATACCGTTAGATACTTTTCAAAAAAGCCTAATCCATGTTCTTCTCCCATATTCAACACCTTTCTTCCAATTTATCTCCAAGTTCTTTTCCTTTCTCTAATATTTCGATTATTTCGGATTCTGAAACTTTGTAATAAATACGTTTTCCATCACGTTTCTTTTCGATGAGGCCACAGTCATGCAGATCTTTCAGATGATGACTGGTAAGAGACTGTTCAAGATCCAAACATTCAGCTATCTCGTTTACGCATCTTTCCTCCTGCCCTATACAATACAATATCTTTCGTCTGTTCGTGTTGTCTAAGCACTTATATAAAAGATCGTTCATATGATTGCCTAATCATATTTAATTTAAAAATTTTTTGGTCTTGTTTTTAAAAAAGAATAAGGTGGAGAAAATGTTCAGGTTCATTCAATATTATGGCATCAATAGCACAGGCTTATTGGAACGTCTAGTTACGTTCTCAGCAGTACTACCCAATAACATCTCTTTTAAACCTGTCCTCCCTTTTTTGCCTAATATTATCAAAGTTATTTCTTCTTCTGAAGCTATACGATTAATATTATCAGATGCGATGCCCTTCTCTAGTATGACCTTTACCTCAGTACATCTCTCATTGAATTTTTCTTTTAACTCCTCTAATTCTTCCCTTTTTTCCGGGACAGCAGGCGAATCTTCTTCAAGACTTTCTGCCTCTGCTACAGATACTATGACTACTTTTTCAGCAGCCGATGATAATTGAAGCGCGGCTTTTTCTGCAACTTTTGCATTTTCTGAAAAATCTGTAGCCAATAATAATGATCTCAATTTTTGAGTACAGACTAACTTATAAGATTCCTCGTCCAATTCGTCTCCGACATCTATCCTCTCCACAAGAACTGGAACATCACTTAGGCGTATTACATTAGAAGTCGTACTCCCCAAAAGTATCTTGCTTATCTTCCTTCTCCCTCTAGATCCCATGACTATTAGGTCCACGTCTTCTTCTCTAGCTATTCTATCTATCTCCCTAGAGGGCATCCCTACCGGCGCCTCATAGGATACTTTTAGACCATGTTCTTCCATTTCTTCGGCTTTTTCTTCCAATTCTTTCATTTTTTCATTCAATTTTTCTTGATGGTGCTCTTTAAAAAATTCGGAAGACAATCCTGAAGATCGCAGATTGACCGCCCAAACCAAAATGATCTTTTCAGTGCCTATCTCTTTTAGTTCCATTATACACTCTGTGAGTTTCTCATATGTGGGAGAAAGGTCCGTCGCAAGGAGAACTTTTTCAAACATCTTTTACATATGAATGATTATTAATATGCTATAAAATATTGTTGATCGATACATCTTATAAAGAAAGGTAAAGATGATCGACTTTATTTACAAAGGGTGAATCTTTCGAAAAAGTTATTTCCTGTATTTCCTGTATTAACATATGATTAAATCTAAAGAAGACGTGATCATATGCTTGAAGAAGAAAAGATAATGCTATTGGTGGGCGTTATATTCATTTTGATTAGCATAATTGCCATGATAATAATACCTATCAATCTGGAATTCAGTATCAACACTAATTGGCTGATCGGACCTATAGCAATGATAATAGGTATCGTGTTATTGATATTTACTTTCAGAGATTAGATAGAAAATGGACTTTTGATGGACTTTTGATGCAGATTATCCAAGTAAGGTTTATAATATTCTCTCATCATAAATGAAAATCACGAAAGATTTTTAATGACCACTTCTGTATGAACTTATCATCTGATAAACATGGAGATGTCCAAGAAAGACGAGTACGAATTCAAAAAAGCGGTGGAGGAGATCGAAGACTTGACTGGTAGGGGTACGGAACTAATCTCTCTCTACATCCCTCCGGATAAGTCAATTTCAGATGTTAGTTCATACATCAATGAAGAGATGTCGGAGAGTTCAAACATCAAATCAAAATCTACTAGGAAAAATGTGCAATCTGCTTTAAAATCGATAAAAAGCAAATTGAAATATATTGATGAAGTTCCAGAAAACGGCGTCATCTTTTTTGTGGGTGAAGTATCTGCTGAAGGTGACAAAACTGATATGGTCTCCAAGACAGTAGAACCTCCTGAAAAACTTCAAACATTCACTTATAGATGCGATTCGGAATTCTATGTAGAACCATTGAAGGAGATGGCAGGTGAAAAGGAGAACTACGGCTTAATCGTTATTGATCGAAGTGAAGCAACTATAGGAATTCTCCGTGGGAATAGAGTAGAAACCTTAAATCATATACAATCGATGGTTCCGAGTAAACACTCAAAGGGAGGTCAATCCGCCCAACGTTTCGAAAGGAGTATCGAGAAAGCCGCTCACAGTTATTTTAAGAAAGTTGGAGAGAAAGCTAACGGTCTACTTTTAGAGGAGGATATAGACGGCCTTCTGATAGGTGGACCTGGAAAAACTAAAGACGATTTCGTAGAAGGTAATTTCCTCCATCATGAACTTGAAAAAAAAATAGTAGACACTTTCAATACGGGATATACTGACGAATATGGTTTGAAAGAACTCATGGATAACGCGGAGGAGACTCTCTCAGATCTAGAGGTCATGAAAGAGAAGAAACTAGTCGATAGGCTAATGGAAGAGATTAAAGATCCAAAGGGAGGATTGGCCGTGTATGGAGAGGAGGAAACTTTACGAGCTCTCAGGATGGGTGCAGTCGATACTCTACTTATCTCTGATGGAATTAAAAAAGAGATGGTGAAATTTGAATGTGATAACTGTGGAAACAAAGGGAGCAAAACGATAGATACTAAATCTAAAAAAGATGATTATTCATGTTCAGAATGTGGTTCAAAATTGAATTCGTTTGAAAAAGAAGATATAATCGATTTCTTTTTCGATGAGGCACGACAAGTCGGTACCGAGGTCGAGATGATATCTGACCAATCGGAGGAAGGAGAACTTTTATTGAATGCTTTTGGAGGTGTAGCCGGCATCCTTCGTTTTAGAATAAATTGAGGAACAAAGATGAGTTATCCATTGCTCGAATTTAGGAAAGAAATTATAGAAGAAATAAAAGAGATAGTAGATGTTTCAGAGGATAAGATAGAGATTGAAATCCCTTCAAAAGAAAGAGGTGATTTTGCTCTACCCTGCTTTTCTTTATCACCGATCCTTAAAAAAGATCCTGAGAATATAGCTAAAATTATAAGCGAAAAAATAACTCTTGAGAAAGGTAAAGTAAATCAAGAAGGCCCCTATCTAAACTTTGAGATAGACGAACGGCTTCTTTCTAAAGAGACCATAAAAGGATGTTTAGAGGAGAAAGAAAAATTTGGAGAATTCCCTTCTAAAGAGAAAAAGATAATAATAGAACATACAAGCGCTAATCCTAATGGTCCTCTCCACGTAGGTAGAGCCCGAAATCCCATCATAGGGGATACTCTTGCGAGGATCTACCAAAAAGCTGGTTACGAAGTCGAGAGACAGTATTACGTCAATGACATCGGAAGGCAGATGGCTATCCTTACATGGGGAAGGCAGAATTTGGACGAGACCGACTTACCTAATCCTCAAAAAGATAAAAAAGATTATGATTTGGTACGATATTATCAAAAAACTAACCAATTATTGGAAGAGGATGAAGAACTAGAAGCTGAAATAAGGGATATAATCAAGGCGATGGAGAGAGGCGATGAAGACATCTTTAATTCATTGAAGAAAAACTCAGAGACTGTTCTGACGGGTATAACCCAGTCTCTTGGAAGACTCGATATAGCTTTTGATAGTTATCAACACGAGTCCTCTTTTATTGAAGATGGTTCAGTTGAGGACATAATCAAAAAACTTTCTAGTCTTGAAGAAACGGAGGAAGAGGAAGGAGCATTGTATTTTGATCTAGACGGCCATAAGATATTCATTACTCGAGAAGATGGAACCAATCTTTATCCGACGAGAGATATAGCCTATCACATATGGAAAGCTGAAAAAGCGGATGCTCTACTCGATGTTTTGGGTGAAGACCACAAGACTCACGGTAATTTTATGAAAAAAGCACTTCATGCTTTAGATATAGAACCTATACCAGAAATTGTTTTTTATTCTTTTGTCACTTTCGAAGGAGAAGAGATGTCCACAAGAAAAGGCAAATACGTGACGTTAGATGAGTTTATGGATACTTCGGAAGAAAAGGCTAGAGAAGAAATACTTAAAAGAAGGGATGATCTCTCTGAAGAAGTTGTAAAAGAGATAGCGAAAAAAGTCGGTCTCAGCGCTGTGAGATATAACTTGATAAGGGTTCAGCCGGGTAAACCGATCGATTTTAAGTGGGAAGAGGCTTTAAATTTCCAAGGAGATAGTGCTCCCTTCATCCAATATAGTTATGCGAGAGCCCATGGTATAATGGATAAAGTTGATTGGGAAGAGAAGATAGATATAGATTTCCGATCTCTAGAAGATGGTGAGGTACAACTTTTAAGGAAGATAGCTCAGTTTCCGCTGACACTTGAGAAAGCGGTTAAGAGTAACGCACCACACAAAATAGCGCGTTATGCACACGAATTAGCTGCAGAGTTTAATCAATTTTATAGAGACTATCCTGTATTGGATTCCAAGGAAAAAAAGAAAGAGAGATTGGCAATAGTGAAAGGTTTTAGCTATGCCATGGAATCAGTTCTTGATACTTTAGGTATGAAAAAACCAAGAAAAATGTAAGAAAAAAAGAAAATTGTTTTTTGTTTATCTGAGCATTTCTGCTAATCTATCTTTGAAAAGATAGAGTCCGACTGTAACACCTATGATTATTATCGGTATCAATGCGTATACCACGTACTGTCTCCAAGCTGGGGGATCTACGTTGATTGTATCTTCTACATCATTGTCCCACCAGAGATCCTCAGGCTCTTCTGTGTCTGTTACGTTCACGTTTACTATGTTTTCTCCTTCGTCTTCAGGCTCCCATTCAAATCGGATCGTGACTGTTTCTCCCTGATCTATTTCGGTTATGTTCAATTCTTCGCCATCCTGATAGAATCTGATTTCATCGATATCTACAATTTCTTCGTTTACTCTCAATGTTGTTTCGATTGATTCAGCGTTTAGATCACCTATATTTGTTACATTCACACTGATAGTTACCGTATCGCCCACTCTAGGGGTTTCGTCCGAAAATTCCAGATCATGCACCATAAGATCTGGCACAGGGCCTCTCTCTATTATGATCGTCTTCTCTATCTCTCTGTAGTTTCCTTCGCTGAATTCACCTTCATCAGTTACATTTAGTCTGATAGTGTGTTCTCCTGCTTCTGTAAATTCATCGTAAGACCATAGATCTTCTTCGCTCTCCGCTAAAGTCTCATTTGCATCTTCGTCTATCAGAGTCCAATTAAAGTGTAATTCGCTACCTTCGTATTCTTCAGGATGTGCTATTATCTCCGTACCGTTGAAAGTCACATTCCTTTCCTTTCGTATCCTAACCGTGGGCTCATAAGTTGAATTATCGTTCCATTCGATACTGAAGTCGCCTACAGGTTCGGTGATATCCATCACTTTAACTGATATGGTATTTTCGTCATTCCAGTTACCAATTGCATCAGTAACATTAAGGCTGACTTCGTATTCACCAGGGACATCAAAAATATGTGTCACATTTTCTCCTTCCTGGATTTCACTTCCATCGCTGAAGTTCCACTGATATCGGTCGACTTCTCCTGTAGCATCGTCTTCGAAGTACTTGCCGCTAAATTCTATTTCTTCAGTCTCATTGACAGAAGTACTTTCACCTAAAGTGATATTTTCGTCATTCACAACGATATGGGGCCCATGAGGACCTTCATCGTCTACAAGTATTGTCACACTTCCACTTATTCTCCCGTCGCTAGTCTCTGCTCTGAGTTCCAACTCGCCAGTATCGTCGAAGTGATAGGTGATTTCTCTACCTTCACCGATCTCCTCTTCGTCTAGGAACCAAAAGAAATCTTCGCGGTCACGATATTCGGCTGTCAATTGTAATTCTGTATCGTACCTTACAACGTAAAAGCCTTCCTCTTTTTCATATCTCCACGGTTGACGTTCCAATATGATTTCTAGTTCATCCGGATCAGATTCCCTGATGTCTAGGGTAATCCTTGATCTCAAATCTTCATCTAAATCGACCTCTTGTGGATCGATTTTAAGTTCGGCAAAGCCTTCAATTTCTACATTTTCTGGTATATCCTCTTCTGTGCCTTCACCTAGGTATCTTTCATAACCATCTCTCAAATCCATCTCGTAGGTGTAATCCCTTCTATTACCGTACATCCTGTCGTGTTCCACTGTCATGTCTATGACATGTTTTCCGGGACCGATCTCTTCAACAAGAGTGTATTCTTTAGTAGTATTGAAGTACATCTCACCTTCGAAAAGTTCAGTTACACTGCCTGTGAGGTTTTCCTCAAATCCTTCGCTGAACTCGGCCGTGTAATTTGTGAGTTCGTAGACAGTATCATTGACTGTTATGAACTCCGGAGTGTATGCGATGTTTTTAGTGTAATTTAGTCTTCTCTTGAATTCTTCTATTTCCGCTTCTTCTAGATCTCCGTCTCCATCTCCGAGTGCAATATCAATTTGCATCGCTAGATTGCCAATATATGGGTGATCAAATGTTTCCATCCTCGTACCAGCTCTGATACTTCTAGTGCTAGTTACAGTTAGGTTATCTTCTCTTGTTTCTTCGTCATAATCAAATTCGAGGTTTGAGTGAATCTCTTCGGGTTCAGATTCCTTGACCTCAGACCTACCCAACTTTATTACATCGTCATCATCCTCGAATGAGATCGAATCCACTAGAGGTCTATATCCTGGTGCATCCACAACGAGTGTATAATCATAACCCACTGGACCTCTAATCCTGAAAGTCGGTCCTTCTTTAGTCCTGTGTAGGACACCTACTGTCTCATTGTAGAGAGTAATGTCCATCTCTTCTCTAATTCCTCTTCCCTCAACGTCTAATAATCGTCCTTCGACCAATGGAGTAGTTGATAATTCGATTTCCTTAAACGTGGTATCATTATCTATGTCTAACTCAACTGAAGTATTGAAATAGGGAGCAAAACCATCTTTCTCTACCATCAAGGTTCCATCGAAATTACTGTAGAGGTCTGCTTTAAAAGTCGCATTTTCCTCATCGATCAAACTTGCTTCATGTATGAACCCTAGATCTCTATCTTCGAGAGTTACAGTAACATATTCTGGGTTCTCTATTGTTTCACCATCATGTGTTACGTTGACTTCCATGGAGTGATCGATTTCTCTAGTGACAACATTGAAGTTTTCACCAATAATGTCTTCGTCTGAGATCTCAATCACTCGAGTGGTATTTCTCATGTAGGCAATATCGTCTTCAATTTGAGAAGGTAATATTATCTCATACCAACCTGGTGTTACATCGGTGAATTCGTAAAAATCTTCGGAGGTGTGTTCATTCCAAGTTTCACCCGTTGATAGACTTCTTAGCTTGATTTCAAGATCCGATTCGATAGTCACACCGGCCTCCTCAGGGTCTATGAATCCCTCTATTGTAAACGTATAATCTTCATATTCATGCTCGGTCGCTTCTACGGGCTGGGCGTTCCATTGGACTACCATCAACCCTGATATCACGAGAAATAGGACTGCCAGGGTGGTAGCCATCTTGTTCAGTTTTCCAGATTTCATGTATAGTTCCTCCTTATGCTTTGCATCTTGTCAGAGATTGCGGTTTCATGAGAGTACCCCCTATAAATATTTTTTCAGAATTCCTTCTACCAATTTTTGTAGATTATTGAATAACAGAAGTTAACTAAAAAGTTTGATTCTTAAGGGTAAAGAATAATAATAGAGAAGCGGCTTTATAAGGATAGATAACGATGAAACATAAAAGGAAAAGTAAAAGGAAAAAAGACAAGTCGTGTGATGTAGATGGTTGTGATGAGGAAAAAAAGAAATCAGTTCCTAAGAAAAAAGTGAGGAAAAAAACAGATTTAAAAATAGATACTTCTGGAAGAAATGCGTATCTTTGTAAGGAGCACTACAAAGAATATAAAAAGGCTACCGAGGACGAACGTAGGGCTAAGAGACTTAGTTGGGATTAAAGGAGCCCTGCACTCTTTTTATTACAAAATAAAAGGGGTTGCGAAGAAGTCCTTATTAAAAAATGAGGGAAAACTACTTTAAGCAGAATATAAATTTAATTGAAAGTGATGAAAATAAGAAGTGGTCTTTAATGATTAAGAAAATAGCTGACCAATCATGTTTGATAGCATATATCCTTTCGTTTTTGTTCATGTCAATTTTTGATTCTGGAAAACCGAAAAGAGTAAAAGTTCCCAAAACAGAAATAAGCGAGAATGAAAGGATAAAAGGACAGGATGCTCCGTCAGACTATACTGCTTTACCGCCTATTGAGGAAGATTATCGAGAAGAAGTCGAACTCATACCGGTTAGAGATCCTTTCAGCTACGCTCGAATAATATTTGATGATTCCGAGAATGAATATATTTACCAAGCAGTTGAGCCCACTCTCACTGAGAAAGAAAAAAGAATGATGGAGAGGATAAAGGACACTTTAGATAGGGCACTCTCTTATGAATGGAAGACTATGGAAAAAAAGGACAAAGAGTCATTCATCAGAGAGTCTGTCAAAAGTTATATCGAGAGTAGGGGTTTAAATCTTGGAGAAAAATCAAAACAGCGAATTTTGTACCACATAATCCGAGATTACGTTAGATTTGGTCCACTCGATGTTTTGATGAGTGATGAAAATGTGGAAGACATATCTTGTGACGGTGTAGATATACCTATCTTTATTTATCATTCGAAGTATGAATCTATAAGGACTAACATCAAATTCGAGGATGAAGATAGACTCAACTCATATATAATACAGCTTGGACAGCGTTGTGGCAAGCAGGTATCCGTATCTACTCCGATTCTTGATGGTACTACCCCTGAAGGCCATAGAGTTCAGGCAACATATGCCGACGAAGTCTCAACTCGTGGGTCTTCTATCACCGTAAGAAGATTCAAAAAAGAACCTTTTACACCTATAAAAATCATAAAATACAATACCGCAAGTCCCGAGATGATAGCTTATCTTTGGTTGATGGTCGAAAATGAAAAGTCTTCCATAGTTGCCGGAGG
>CAZRWG010000019.1:0-10977 GCA_964603805.1 uncultured Thermoplasmata archaeon | reverse complement strand
CAGAACCAGACTCCGGAATAGGCGTTGGCTCTCCAGGTCCTTGGTATGGTGCCATAAGAAAAGAGCTTCCAAAAGGGGAAATAACCGATATCGCTTATCACGATTTGGAAGAAGCCTATTCAGTACAGGGATATATTTATGAAGACGCTGGTGATCAACCTGGAGAATTATTAGGCGAAACCTATGAGATAACAGATTTGGGACATAATGAATGGCGGGAACTACCACTCAAAACTCCTGTAGATATAGAAGCAGATCATTATTGGATAGCACTGGAAATAGATGATATCGGAGATGATTATTATCCCTTTGGGGTCATGGAACCTTACCAGGAAGATTCAGGCTGGATCAGCTACGATGGAGAAGATTGGATACCTCTTGAAGATGAGGGATTAGATTACAGCTGGGCTCTAGAAGCGAAAGTTCGAGAGGCGGATCAAGATGACAACTTAATTACGTGGGATGCTAGTCCGGAAGACCCTGAAAATGTGAGCCACTATACTATCTACAGATCGGAAGATGAAGATGGTCCATGGGATGATAACACAAGGATTGATGAAGTAGAGGCAGATGGATCGAATCAATACAATTACATAGATCGGGAAAAAGGTATGGCTGACGATACATTCTGGTGGTATGTAGTCAGAGCTGTAGACGGATGGATTGAAGAGGAAAATGAAGCAGCGGTACAGGAGCCTATACGGCCTTTTAAAGTTGAGATTCATGATTATGGTGAAGAGGCAATCAAAGGAGAAGAATATTCAATTCAATACAAAATCACCAATATAGGAGAGGATGAGGATACTCAAGACATCATATTCGCTGTTGACGGAGAGCCAATCGATGATGAGGAAGTTAATCTTGAAGTTGACGAACAATATCAAGGAGAGTTCACTTGGACGCCGGAAGATTTAGGAGGCCACACTCTCAAAGTTTCCAGTGAAGACCACAGCGATGAAGTAACTATATCGGTGGTTGAAGATTCCAATTTTGAGGTGAGGATCCGCAGTTATGAGCGTGAAGTAATCGAAGGGGATGAGGTCGTCGTTGAGTATGAAGTCAAAAATACAGGTGGAGTCGAAGACACCCAAAGGATCGAGTTCATCATAGAGGATGAAGTGATCGAATATGAGGAAGTAACATTAGGAGGAGGAGATACTTACGAGTCCGAGTTCACATGGAAGACAGAAGAAAGTGATGCTGGAAGGTATGAAATAGAGGTTAGTAGTGAAGATGATAAGGACGATAGACGGATCACAGTTCTCGAAGCGGATATTTTCGCTGTTGAAATACGTCTTCATGAGAGAGAAATTGTTGAAGGACAGGAAGTTGTGGTCAATTATACAATTATGAATACAAAGGAAGAGGAAGGTACTCAAGACATCGAATTTACGATTTATGATAGAGATGACGTATTCTATGAGGATGTTGAAAAAGATTTAACGATACCTTCAAGAGAGGAGTACGAAGGTAACTTCACTTGGCAGACCGAAGAAGGTGATTCGGGAAGGTATATTGTAGAAGTTGCTAGTGAAGATGACAAAGATGATAGTAGAGTTACAGTATTTGAGGATGATGTGTTTGCTGTTGACATCAATATTCGGGATAGAGAAGTGATCGAAGGAGAAGAATTAACTGTTAATTATACCGTGTGGAATACAAAAGAAGATCAAGATACTCAAACAATCAACTTCGATGTCTATGAGCTCATTGGATTTGCTGAAGAGGAAATCGTTTATTCTGACGAAAAGGATGTGACGCTTTCAGAAATGGAAGAGTACGAAGATTACTTTACTTGGAATACAGAAGAGGGGGATGCAGGAGATTATAGGATTGAACTAACCAGTGAAGATGATGAGGACGATACAAGGATCACGATTTTAGAAACTGACATATTTAGCATAGATTCAAGAATTCTAGACTGGGATTTTGACGAAGGCGAGGAAGTTGTAGTAGAGTATACAGTGCTTAATACTAAAGACGTTGAAGATACACAAGATATAGAACTGAAGATTATAGATGATGAAGATACTTTAGTATACGAGGAAGTTGAAAAAGACCTTACTATCGATTCTGGTGAGACATACGAAGGAGAGTTTATATGGCAGACCGAAGAAAGCGATTCAGGAAATTATGTGGTTAAAGTGGCAAGTGAAGATGATAATGAAACTTCCCATATCAGCGTTTGGAAGGCTGATTCGTTCTCCGTAATTATAGATTTACCTGATAGATATCGAGACGAGATACTAAGGGAAGGTCAAGAGATTAGTATCTATTATTCGATAAAAAATACTAGAGAAGATACTGATATACAAGATATCAGATTTTATGTCGATGATGAACTGATAGAAACGAAAGCAGAGGTAAAGCTAGAAGCTGGTGAGAAAAGGGAAAGAGAACAATTTGAATGGACGACTGAAGAACCCTATGGTGAAAGAACACTGACTGTAGAAAGTAACGATGATTCAGATGAAGCGACGATAGAAATTGGAGAAGATCCATACTTTGAAGTAGAGATAAATAAACCTGAAGAGGGTCAAGAATTCGAAGAAGGTGAACAGATAGTGGTCAATTATACTGTCACCAATACAGGAAATGTGACGGGAAAGCAGACTATAGATTTCTTTGCCGACGATGAGAGAATCGACGAAGGAGAGATTCAGCTAGAACCGGACGAGTCAAAAAGTGGTGAATTCCTATGGCAAGGAGAAGAATCAGGCGATTACGAACTAAAAATAGAAAGCCGTGATGACCATCAAATCATAACTATAACTATAAGCGAAGAAACGGAGGATGATGAGGCGGTGATTCCTGGATTTACTCTAATGCCACTAGTTACTATCCTTATTTCAATAATTGGCATAATCCTTGCGATCTATATCGCAAAGAAATTCTATAATTAAAAAAGTGAGAAGTTTCACTCCAGCCAATCCGCTTCAACCTTTGAAAGTTGGTCCAACACATAGTCTCTAATCTCCTCTGGCTCAGGATAGTCTACTATTATCTCCCCGTCCTCCATCACCTTTTCAAGCATAGGTTCCATTTCGGAACCGCAATCACATTCTGGTTTTTCATACTCCCAACTTTTCATCTTAAAGGTGAAACAATCAGGACATCGATAGGCCTGCTTCTTTCCACTGAATTTCCCCCTCTTAGCGACCATCTCTCCCTCTTTCTCGACGATATCCATTGCAAAGTTCACTGTCCGAGCGTTAGAAATTGAAGTCCCAACTCCGAAGGAATCAACACCAGCTTCCTTCAATTTTGGAATGTAATATTCGTCCATACCTCCAGAGCAGATTATTTTTGTCTTTACACCTCTCTTCTCTAGTTCCCATCTTACCTCTTGAGCAATCTTTCCAAGGTCTCCTCTACGGGAGGAAGGCGTATCTAATCGAACACCGAAAAGGTCCTCTCCCATTGCTTCTACCGCCATGAACGACTCTTCTGTCTCGTCGTAGTAAGTATCTACAAGAGCTATACGAGGAATGTCCTTTGGTAAGGCAGCGTCGAAAGCTTCAAAGGCTTTTTTTGGTTCATCAAAGATTATGGTTAAGGCATGGGGCATAGTGCCTTGTGGTTCTACACCTACTTCTTCCGCTCCAACTATACATGATATGCCGTCACATCCTCCTATATATGCAGATCTGTCTATAACAGGAGCGATGGCAGGATGCATACGTCTTATACCAAATGACATAACCGTTGAATCTCCTGCAACTTTATTCACTCTAGCTGATTTCGTAGCTACCCCGGTAGGATGGCATACGAATCCTAGTATTGGAGTCTCATAGATGCAGAATTCTTTGTAAGGTCCTTCGATCCAAAATACAGGAGTGAATATTCCATCACATCCTTCTGTTCTAAAGATAGTTCCTTCAGGTATAGAATAAATATCTATGTTTTTACCTTCGAGAAGATGCAAAACTTCGTCCAAACCACAGAATACGGCCCAATTCCAATCTGACGGAAATGAAGAAGCCGTAAATTCGGCAACGATATTTTCATCTCCCACGCCCTCGTGTTCGAAAATCTCCATGGCATTTTCAAAATAGATGTCTGTGGTCTTTCCTTTTTTAATCTCTTCTTCATTCGCAATATGAAATCCACGCAGTTTATCCATATTTATTCTTAAAATAATTCTATTTATTAGTGTTTCGGTAAAATAAAATTATATTATTTTCTAATATAAAGAAAAGAGCTAAGTTATACACCAATAAACTAATTCATTCTGGTAGCTTAAATTCAGAAATTGAATCTCTTAGCTTTTCTGAATATGATTCTGAATTTTCGATCTTTATGAGGCTAATGAGAAATTTGAGTTGCATCAATGAAAAGAAATCTAATTCTAAATCTTTATCTAAGGATCCAGACAATTCTTTATTTATTTCTCTATCGAGTTTGTAAAGATTATCAGATATCTCTCCTATAACATCTTTTTTTTCCACCTTATATCCCAAATCTTCCAATACCTCTATACATTCCTTGACTTTATCGTCATCCCATCTGATACCGAGTGTAGATGTTCTATCGGAATTTATAGGTTCTGGGGTCATCAAAAAGACATCGGCGGTTCTTCCATAGATCCTTTCAGGGATATGATGCTCCTTTCTTTCACCTTTGACTTCTATAAAACCTGCTTCCTCCAACTTCTTGATATGTCTATATACCGTAGATTGGTCTTTTTCCAAAGCCTCAGAAACCTGGGATATAGTCATATTTTTAACTCTCAAGAGATCCAGAATCTGCTTTCTAGTCCTTTCTAGACCGACTTTTAAGGTTTCGGAATCCTCGAACAGCTTTATATCAGGAGACATCGCTAAAGTTATTAATTGTCACATCGTAAAAGAGATATATAACTTGGGGAGGCATACTATGAAAACATCTCATCTTTCCCAATCTATCTCTTCGTTTTCTTCTGTGATCTTCTTTATTTTTCCTTCGGCTTCCTCTAACTTTTCGTCACAGTATTCTATTAATCCCATTCCATGTTGGTAGAGTTCTATAGCTTTTTCTAATGGAACTTTATTTCTCTCAAGTTTTTTGTTTATCTTTTCTAATCTCTCCAAAGCTTCTTCAAAACCTAGATCATCTATCTCTTCTATTTCTTCAAATTCTTCTGACATCTTTCAACCTCCTCAGCTTCAGCACTTATTTTACCATCTATCAAATTTATTTTCAAAATATCTTCGATACTTACTTCCTCTATGCTCGTGATAACTTCCTCTTCTTCACTCATGACGATGGAGTAACCTCTCTTCATAGTCTGGATCGGACTTAAAGCTTGTAGCCTGTCTTCCTGTCCGTTCAATTTTTGTCTATATGCTTCCAGATATCTATCCAACGTGATGCTAAGTCTCTCTATATTTTCATCGAGTTTCTGATAACGATCTTCCAGCAGTCTTTCTGGTTTCTCAAAAACAGGACTTTCAGCAAGACTTTTCAATTTATCTCTATAGCCTATTATCAGATTATTCAAAGCAGTTCTTGATCTTCTTTCCTGATCTCTTATCTTTTGTTTCAATTCACTTTTGATCGGAACCACAAGTTCCGCTGCACCGGTAGGAGTCGGTGCTCTTTTATCAGCAACAAAATCGGATATCAAAAAGTCGGTTTCATGACCTACTGCCGAGACGATTGGAGTTTCAGCTTCGAAGATGGCTCTAGCAACTTTTTCTTCATTGAAACTCCATAGGTCTTCTATGGACCCTCCGCCTCTTCCGATTATTATCACGTCTGTTTCCATCCTATCGAGCTTTTCAATAGAATCAACTATATTTTCTGCAGATCCTTCGCCTTGAACCTGAGTGGGAACGATGACTATATCTATATTTTCAAAACGGTCTTTCAAAACCCTCAACATGTCTCTCAATGCTGCACCTTCACCTGAAGTGACTATGCCAACTTTTTGAGGCAAAAAAGGTAATTTCTTTTTGTGTTCGTCGTCAAATAGACCTTCTTCCGATAATTTTTCTTTCAATTTTTCATAAGCTAAGTAAAGTTCGCCTATCCCACCTACCATCATCTCCTTTACTACGAGTTGGTACTGTCCCCGTGGGATATACAGACCGATATCTCCCCTGCACAAAACCTCCATACCTTCTTCGGGTTCAAAATCTAGATCTCTGTTTTTGGACCTAAACATCACGCTGCTGATCTCACTGGTATCATCTTTTAAAACGAAATACATGTGTCTACCATCGTGATGTTTAAAATTGGAGATCTCACCTTTAACCCAAACGTTCTGTATCTTGTTTTCTCTTTCGAGAAGAGACTTCACATAATGATTCAGGCCAGAGACGGAATATATCTTTTGGTCTAGGTCTTTTTCCCGGTCGATCTTACTTTTCTCCATCCAACACACATATCAATTGTAAAATATTTAAAACTGTGCAATAGAGGGGCGACTAAAAGTGAGAAAATACTAATACTGCCTGACCACCTGAAAAATATATGGCTATTGCGCTAACCGGTACTCCTGGCGTTGGTAAGACATCAGTTTCTAAAGTCCTTGGTGAAAGAGGATATAAAATTTTAGACCTTAATGACTTTATCAAAAATAAAGGTCTGAGAGGGAATAAAGATTTGAAGAGGAATACCTTTGAGATTGATGCTGAACGATTGAAAGAAGTCTATCACGACCAAAATTTAAATCCTGATATTGTCGAAGGACATCTTTCTCATCACCTATCTATATCGCCTATTGTCGTTTTAAGATGTTCTCCTTCTGAGCTTGAAAAAAGGATGAAAAATAAGAGATGGAATGAGAAGAAGATAGAGGAAAATTTAGAGGTTGAAATGTTAGATACGATCCTAATCGAGGCACTAGAAAGAACAGAAGATGTTTACGAAATAGATAGTACCGGTAAAGATCCAGAGGAAGTAGCTACAGCTGTGGAAGATATAATGAATGGAGAAGGTGAGAGATACGAACCGGGTTCCATCGATTGGAGCGAGGAATTCCTCTCGAGGCAATAGATTTTATTACTTGAATTTATTTATGAGAACATGGTATTGAACAAATACCGCGAACAGGCCGATTTGATAATAGGTCCTATAGCAAGAAAATTTAAATTTGTAGATCCAAACTTGATATCCATCCTATCTTTAATATTTGCTTTATTGGCGGGTATATCTTTTTATCTATCTCATCAGGCTTTTTATGTTTTAATAGGAGGCATATTTGTACTTCTCAATTCTCTCTTCGATGCTTTAGACGGTAAAGTTGCTAAGATAACAGGTAAACAATCGAAAAGAGGAGACTTTTTGGATCACACAATCGACCGATATTCGGATATCTTAATCCTTCTAGGAATCATCTTAGGGCCTCTATCTAGGACTTGGTTGGGTGTTTTCGCCATTATTGGCGTACTTATGACCAGTTATATGGGAACTCAAGCTGATGCCGTAGGCCTCTCTCGAGACTACGGAGGTATAGCGGGAAGGGCCGAGCGATTATTACTCTTGATCCTATTTTCTTTTATATACTATTTTCTTTTTGATACAGGATGGACAAATTTTAGAATACTCGAAATCGAATTTAGATTGTTCGAGCTTCTGATGATTTGGTTCGCGATAGCTGGTAACTTAACCGCTATACTTAGAGGCATAAATAGCTGGACAGCCCTGAGTGAGGATTGATCACTCTTCCTCGTCTTCCTCGCTCTGATCTTTCTTTTTGATTGAATAATAGCTTAAAGGGTGTTTCATCCATTCCTGTTCACATAGTGAATCTGGATCATAACATATTCCATTTGTTTTCATCGTGTCACATCCTGGAGGAGTATATTCTGTCCCGGATATTTCCCCGATTATATGTTGGATTTGATAAGACGCCATCTCCACATCAAAGTCTGGAGCTTCTCTGAATATGTCGATGATCTCGTCTTCCGATAGACCAACTTTTTTCAAAAAAGCAGTCAGAGCAAACCTTCCTTCGTGGGAGAGATTTTCACCTTGTTTTTGTCCCGCTAATAGTTTTTTGATACATGGTGGAAATAATTCTGTTTCTACCTCTCCCATGTCTACTTCTTCCATCCTAGTCCTAACATCCTCTAGTTTTTCTTTAATCTCCTTGATTTCTTTATCAAACTTTTCTAATACTCTATCTGATGTAGGAGCTGGGAGTCCTTCTGATATAACGTAGGAGACTTTCTCTTTAAGTATACGAACGAACTTTCTTTTTTCTAGATAAACACGACCTTCTCTCAAATCCTGATTAACGAGTTTCCACTCCGCCGATCTCAACCTCTCACTACTCTCTAAATAGTCCGTAAAATGGAGAGAAAAACCATCTTTTCTTTTATCGACATCAAAGTCTAATTCGGAAGCCAAGCTCAAAAGTTTTTCATCCTCTTCTCGGAAAAGTTCTTCGCTCACTCGTTCGGCTTCTCCTAAAGTATATCTTCTCAAAAGGTAATCGTCTGCTACTGAAGATACTAACATTCTAGCGATAGGGTATGAAAATAACTCTTCTTCCTGCTCTATCTCTCCCTCAAGGTCCCTTATATGAACTCTACCTTCGATCAATGTCTGCAAGACTCTCTCTTTTCCTCTTTTTCTAGCTTCACCCCAAACCCTATCCTGGATTAATTCTTCGAAAGAAGGTCCTTCCTCCTTGATGTATTCCTTCGCCTCTTCTAGAAATGGATATGTTGCCATATCTCTCAGATCCCAATAGCTCTCAGGAGGAGGAACCATAGCAGTGAACTAGATGGATAACGGGTACTTAACCATTTTCTTTTAGGTTTTTAACAAAAAGTAACGATAAACTTTTAATCTTGGCCTTTAGGTAATGATAAAGAGTGATTGAGATGAGCGGTATCATATCAGTAGGAGCAAGAGAGATTTTAGATTCGAGAGGCAATCCTACGGTAGAAGGTGTAGTAGAAACAGCAGAAGGTAAAGGGAAAGCTGCTGTACCCTCCGGTGCCTCCACTGGATCAAACGAGGCGTTGGAATTAAGAGATGGTGGAGAGAGATACAGAGGTAAAGGCGTTCAAAAAGCGGTTGAAAACATCAGAGATACGATAGGGCCGGAACTAATGGGCGAAGACGTTTTTGAACAAGCTCGTATAGATAAAAAGATGATCGAGTTGGACGGAACCGAAGATAAGAGTAATCTTGGAGCGAACGCTATTCTAGCGGTATCACTCGCAACCGCTAGAGCTGCTGCTTCATCTGCGCATATGCCTTTGTTCAGATATTTGGGCCGTGTAAACGATCTAATTCTACCGGTACCCTTCATGAACGTTCTAAATGGAGGTGAACACGCCGGGAACGATTTAGATATCCAAGAGTATATGATCGCTCCTGTTGGAACAGATAGTTTTAAAGAGGGACTCAAGATCGGCACTGAGACCTATCATGCGTTGGGTAAAATATTAGAAGAAAGATACGGTCCTGCAGCTACGAATTTAGGTGATGAAGGTGGTTACGCTCCTCCTCTTGAAGATCCTATCGAACCCTTCGAATTGATGATGGAAGCGATAGAAGAGTGTGGGTATACCGGCGAGATAAAGCTTGCAATAGATACTGCTGCTACAGAATTTAGAACTCCTAAAGGTTATGAGTCAAGGGGAGAGATACTCAGTACCGAAGAGATGATAGAATTTTACGAAGAGATTATCGAAGATTATCCTCTTATTTCTATAGAAGATCCATTCAGTGAAGAGGATTGGGACGGTTTCATAGATTTTACCGAACGATGGGCTGACGAGATACAGATTATTGGCGACGATCTCTTCGTAAGTAATCCAGAATTAATAAAGAAGGGGATAGAGGAAGGTGCCTGTAATTCAGTTTTGTTAAAGGTTAACCAGATAGGATGTTTAACCGAAGCGATGAACGCTGCATCTTTAGCCCTTGAAAATGGCTATAGCATAATGGTCTCTCATCGATCAGGGGAGACAAGCGATGATTTCATAGCTGATCTAGCAGTCGCTCTTTCATCGGGCCAAATAAAGACAGGGGCCCCTTCAAGAGGGGAAAGAACTGCTAAGTATAATAGGTTGTTAAGGATAGAGGAAAAACTAGAAGGTATAGGAGAGTACGGTTTTCAGTATTGAACTGATTAATCGCCTACCATCAGAAAAGGTACGGAACTTTCGGCGATCAATTCTTTCTCTAGATTGCTAAGTGCGAATTCTCGAAATATGTGGCGGAGCTTGTAACGCCATCCGCTCCTGCCTCGACTCCCCACGATAAAATCGAAGTCTTCTGCTTTTTCGATTATTTCTTTATCGGAGGCGCCCTTTTTAATCTTCAACTCGTAATCAACTCCGGCTTTCGAGGCTTTTTTATTTATCCTACGAGCCTCGGATCCAGGGTCTTGCTCGCCTATATGAAAAGTAGTGAGACTCGCATCAAAATACTCTGCAAGTTCCAATGCTAATAAGGAAGCGTGAATAGAATAAGAGCTGAAGGTAGTCGGATTGAATATTTTTTCTGGAACTACATTATCACATTCACAAGAGAAAACTAGAGAAGGGATAGATGTGATCTGAAGGGAGTGCAAAGCTGTATCTCCAATGTGGATTCTTTGAGCGCCGGTCTTTGAATGGGTAGCCATCACTAAAAGATCTATATCATGCTCATCGATGTGTTTAATTATCTCTTTAGAAGGTGTTCCGGCAGGGCTGTTCTTTTTAACACCTTCTATTCCCATTTCATTAAGGATTTCTTCGCCGTTATCCAAAGCATCCTGAGACATCTTAGCCATCTTTGTCTGCATTAGATTAGTCTGCGGAATGCTGCTGTCAGAGGTGTTGACAACGTTTATCAAATGATAATCTGCATAGGGAAATAGAGTTGCTGTATATTGGATTGCGTTCTTCATCAGCGGAGAGTTGTCCGTAGCTATCAATATGTTGTCAAACATCCTTTTCAGTATTGAATTCAAAAGTAGGTATATAACCTTTCTGATTGCAATGAATAAAATCGACTCAAACAATCAACCCTAAAATATAAAAAGGAGTT
>CAZRWG010000018.1:0-11350 GCA_964603805.1 uncultured Thermoplasmata archaeon | reverse complement strand
TCTATATCTCCGGATTCTAAGGATTAGGTTTCGATGTAAATAAAACTATTCATCATCGAAGAAAAGCTATTTTCCAAAAAACCTTCCCAATTTAAAAGGTAATAACCAGGGTCACATACAAAACCATATATAACACCGTCATATGTAGATGTAATATGTTCGAAAAAGCTAGCGAAAGTGACGTAACGCGGGCTATAGTGAAGCAATTTGGTAAAAAATTGGATGAATTTGCAGACTCTGAAGTTATTGTCATCGGAGCCGGGCCTAGCGGATTAATGGCCGCTAGAGATCTAGCTATGAAAGGAAGAAAAGTACTTGTCGTAGAGCGAAACAATTATCTTGGCGGTGGATTTTGGCTTGGCGGCTATTTGATGAATACAGTGACAATCCGCCCACCTGGTGAAGAGATATTAGATGAATTAGATATTCCTTACGAAAAAGACGGCGATCTTTACACAGCTATGGGGCCTCATGCATGCTCAAAACTCATCTCGAAAGCTTGTGATGAAGGTATACAAATACTCAACATGACTGAATTCGAAGACGTGGTTCTTAGAGAGAATGACAGAGTCGGTGGCGTAGTTATCAATTGGACTCCAGTCTCTGAGCTTCCAAGACAGATAACTTGTGTTGACCCTATATCTTTAGAAGCAAAAATAGTTATAGACGCTACTGGACATGACGCCTGTGTTGTCAGCAAACTCGAAGAGAGAGGTATGATGGAAACAACAGGTTTTGGTGGTATGTGGGTCGACGAATCTGAAGACCTGATAGTTGAGCATACCGGAAAAGTTCACGAAGGTGTTGTAGCTACAGGCATGGCTGTCTCGACTACTTATGGACTTCCAAGAATGGGACCAACCTTCGGTTCAATGCTTCTCTCCGGTAGAAAAGGAGCTGAAGTAACCGATGAGCTTCTCGACTGAACTCCCTTTTTCAAAAATTTTTCTTTATGTCGATAGTAGTACAGAAAACATCGGATATCAGAATCTAAAAAATTTTCTCGAGGAGGAAACCGGATTAGAGGTCCAAGTAAAAGAAGATTTCCTAAAGAAGAAGTACGAGGAAGGCTTAACAAAAGAGTTAGCTAAGACCAAAGTTAGAAATAAAAGAAAAAGAGATTTCAAAAAACCCTTGCCGAAAGAAATCGAGATTGAAGAGAAGATTATCCAAAAGGATAGAGAACTGCTTGGAATAATATATGATGGACATCGACTAGTAAAACTCTTTAGGAAATTTCTCGAGGAAGAAGAAAAGAGAAATCATACAGTTATAATCACGAAAAGGCTTGTTGGCACCTTGGAAAAGAATGAAAATCGATATCACATCAGAACAGTAATCAGCTCTATACCTTCAGTTATCTCTGTATCGGGGATAGTCGAAGGACCTGCTAAACCGAGAAAATACTACTTTGCCGATGAAATAGAAAAGAAAGATATCCTGAATTTTGAGCCGATGCAATATTCAGATGAGCGGATGGAAAGTGCCGTCAGATCATATCTCCTACAGACTGTCTTTTGGCGTCTAGAAGGTTATCCTTTCTGCGATAGAGAAGGATGTTGCCTGAATAATTCCCATTGGCAGAAAGATGTGATCAAAAATCAAGTAAATGGCGAACTATGTGAAGAACATTCAAAGAGATTAAAGGAATTCAAAAGAGAAGAATCTGCGTAATAACATCGTTATTTTTATATGTGTTGAATGAGGTATTGTGAGTGTGTCCTTCTTAGCATAGAGGACCTAGGGTATAAATTAATAAACGATAAATCCTACGTAGGATATATAGACAATAACTATAGTTTAAATTTAGAGGATAAGTATGGATGTCGAAAAAATAAGAGAAGACTTTCCTGTAGTCGATGAATATATCTACTTCGACAGCGCCTGTTTGAGTTTGAAACCCCAACCAGTTATAGATGCTGTTCAAAAATATTATACTAAATTTCCAGTATGTGAAGGAAAAAGAAGTGCTCACACGCTCTCTACCCAATTGACAAAAGAAATAAGGAAAGGTAGGGAAAGCGTACGGGTTCTTTTGAATGCTTCTGAAACAGAAGAAATAGCTTTCATGAAAAACACTACTGAAGCAATAAATACCGTAGCACGTGGTCTACCTCTAAAAAAAGGCGATAAAGTACTTACCACCGATAAAGAACATAACAGCAATCTTGTACCTTGGATAAAAATGAAAGAAAAAAGAGGTATAGTGTATGAACAGGTCTCCACGGATAAAAACGGTCAGTTGAATCTTGAAGACCTTAAGGAGAAGATGGACGAGGACGTAAAGATCGTATCTATGGTCCATACTTCTAATTTGGATGGGACTACAACACCAGCTTCAGATGTTGCCGACATCGTTCATGAATATGACGCATACTTTATGCTTGACGGTGCCCAGAGCGTCCCTCACCGTCCTGTAGATGTTAAGAAGATAGGGGTTGACCTTTTGGCCTTTTCCGTTCATAAGATGTTAGGACCAACAGCTATCGGTGTACTCTACGGAAAAAAAGAATTGTTAGAAGAACTCGACCCGCTTACATACGGTGGTGGAGGAGTTAAGTCTACTAGATACGATGAAGCAACTTTGCAGGATTCCCCAGAAAAATTCGAAGCGGGCCTTCAAAACTTTGCTAGCCTAGCAGCAGTAAAACCCGCCGTAGATTACATCAGAGAAATAGGTTTAGAAAATATAGAAGAGCATGAAAAAAAACTGAATCGGATTGCAACAGAAGAATTAAAAGATATGGTCGAAATAATCGGACCTGAAGACCCAGAAAAAAGATCCGGCATATTTAATTTCCAACTAAAAGAATTAGGGTGTCATGAGATAACACTCTTGATGGATGAAGAAAATATATTGCTGAGAGGGGGTCAACAGTGTGTTCATTCATGGTACAGTTTTCATGGCCTTGAAGGAGGTAACAGAGCTTCTTTTTATTTATACAATACTGAAGAGGAAGTTCAAAAATTCGTAGAAGTTATTAAATCTTTAGTGGGTTAATTATCTTTGAAATTTTTGATCAGTTCGTTAAACTCTTCATAAAGTTCATCGACTATATCTTTTTCAGTGGTCTTGAATAGTAATTTTCCTGAGGGATAGATACCGATCTCTACGTCGAATTCTGGATGTAGAACGAGCAATATTACTTCAGAAGAAAATTCTATTTTAAATTCTTTTTTAGAAAGGTGCGTCTCAAGTTCTTCAAGATTGATTCTAGTTTCCTTTTTAGGTTCCGCTCTGTATGCCCCGGAATCGGAACACGGTTCTACCACGTCGTACATCGCCGCTAACTATTAAAGGCTAGGTCGTATTTAATTCATTTTAACCTTATTGAGATGAAGTATACAAGGGAAGGTTTAATAAGTCAGTGTTATATTTGAAGAAATATGCGATGCGAAGAATTCGTAAATGAATATATGCCTACTGTAAAAGCCAATATCGCTTATATATTGTATAATGAGTACGACCTAAAACAGATTGAAATATCAGAAATTCTGGATATAACACAACCTGCAGTCTCTCAATATATTAGGGGAAGTAGAGGTAAAACTACGGAATTGCGCGAAGAAATAGAAAAATCTATAGAAGAGGTAGCCGAAGAAATCTACAATTCTAGGCAATCTGGTAAACTAACGCAAGAAAAAGTCGATGATTTGATGTGTGATATCTGCAAAAGGATTTGAATTAGTTAACTCGAAAAGTTTTTTACTCTTTTATGTATTTACATACCTGATATTTATGAATAAAAAAGAACTAGAGGATAATCTAGTCAAAGGGATACAAAAGGCCGTAACTAGTGTCACGAAAGAAACAGAGAAAAAACTTAGAGATGCAAAAAATAAAGAGGAGAAAGAAGGAGCTAAAGTACAATTGAAAGCCATTCTAGAAAATATAGATGTCGGGAAGAACGAAAAAAGACCTATATGTCAGGATACTGGTACCCAGACTTTCTTCATAGAAGTTGGAGAAGATTTCAAATGGTTAGGTTCTCTTAAAAGTGCCGTAAACAACTCAGTAAAAAAATCTACTGAAAAGATTCCTTTAAGACCTAATGCGATAGACCCTATCAGCGATGAAAACAGCGGCGATAATACAGGTCGGTTTATCCCCTCAATACACTGGGATATAGTTGAAGGAGATGAAGCGATAATACATATTATTCCAAAAGGTGGGGGTAGTGAAAACATGAGCAAACTGGAAATGATGACTCCTGGGAAGGGTTTGAAAGGTGTAAAAGAAATAGTATTAGATCAAATAGCAGAGATGGCTGGTAAACCTTGCCCTCCAACGATTGTAGGCATAGGTCTAGGTGGAGGTGCAGATCTCGCCATGGAATTGGCAAAAAAAGCTTTATTGCGCCCAGTCGGAGAAAGACATATAGAAAACAGGATTGCAGAATTGGAAGAAGAATTACTTGAAAAGGCCAATGAACTAGGCGTAGGTCCCATGGGCGTAGGAGGAAAAACTACGGTCCTTGACGTAAAAATTGAATATGCTCATCGTCATCCGGCATCTTACCCAGTAGCTGTTCTCCCCCAATGTTGGGCAAATAGACAAGCAAAGCTAAAAATCACTTCTAAAGGCGAAATAGAGGTGGTAAGATGAAGGTCCTAGAAACACCTCTCGACCATGAAAAAGTAAAAGAACTTCGAGTCGGTGACGCATTCTACATAACAGGCACAATTTTTACTGCTAGAGATGCAGCCCATGAAAAATTGCTAGAGATCGACGATGAGGACGTGCCTTTTGACCCTTCAGAGTACGCTATGTTCCACTGTGGACCAGCAATTCATAAAGAAAAGGGCGAATGGAAAGTCGTCTCCGCAGGACCTACTACTAGTATCCGGATGGAGATCTTCGAGGATGATTTTATTGAAAGATTCGGAACAAAAGTGATAATTGGGAAAGGCGGAATGGGAGAAAGAACCCTTAAAGCTTTGAAGAAACACGGCGCAGTATATTGTCAGTATACAGGCGGCGCGGGAGCACTTATGGCTAACGCCATAAAGGAAGTAGAAGATGTTTACTTTTTGGAGGAATTAGGCATTCCAGAAGCTTTTTGGATGTTTAGGGTTGAAGAAGCTGGTCCTTTCCTTGTGACCATGGACTCTGCCGGAAACAGTATACATGATGATGTAGCTGAAGAGGTTTCAAAGAACTTGGAAAAAGTGAAATCTAAACTTTAAACACTTTCTTTTTTAGTAATATGGATAAGATAATCGAAGAGATCAAAAAAGCAAAAAGAATAGTAGCCTTTACTGGAGCTGGTATGTCGGTCGAAAGCGGCATCGCTCCTTTTAGAGGTGAAAATGGACTATGGAGCGAATTCGATCCTCAAAAGGTTGCTAGTGCCTCAGCATTTACTAAGGAACCAGAAAAATGTTGGAAATTATTTAAACTCCAGATAGTAGAGAGTTTCGATAGCGAGCCGCATAAAGGACATTATTCTCTCGTGGAACTTGAAGATTATGGGTTAAAATCAGTGATAACCCAGAATATCGATGGACTTCATCAAAAAGCCGGTAGCGATCAGGTTTTAGAATTGCATGGTTCACTAGCTAGATTGATTTGCACATCCTGTAAAAATAGTTTTGATACAAACCGAGTCTTAGATGAGATCAAGAAAGGAAAAGTACCTAAATGTGAATGTGGTGATATACTAAAGCCAGATGTTGTACTATTCGGAGAAGCTCTTCCTCAGAGTATATTCCGGCAAGCCTGGAAAGAAGCCGAGAAATGTGATTTTTTATTATCACTAGGCACTTCAGCAGTAGTTCAACCCGCCGCTTCTATACCGGAATTGGCGAAAAAATTTGGAGCGAAAATTGTCGAGATAAATCTAGAAAAGACTCCTTTGACGAACGAAGTGTCTGATCACTTTTTAGAGGGAAAGGTCGGAGAGAGGTTACCAGAACTAGTAGCTCATCTCTGATTTTCTCTCAAACATCTAAGCTATTGCAACTCTTTATCCAATATATCTCCTATCTCTGTGGGCATTCTAGCGACAGAAACACCCGCATCTTCAAGGGCATCTATCTTCGATTCAGCAGTTCCTGTTCCACCTTCCGATACTATAGCACCTGCATGACCCATCCGTTTACCTTCCGGTGCGGTCCTACCTGCGATGTAAGCAACAACAGGCTTGTCATATCCTTTTTTGATAAATTTAGCAGCGTTTTCCTCAGCACTCCCACCTATCTCTCCAATCATGATTACTGCATCGGTCTCAGGGTCTTCTTCATAAAATTTCAACGCATCTATGAAATCCAATCCTACTATTGGGTCGCCTCCTAGACCAAAGGCTGTAGATTGACCGTGCCCTTTTTCAGTGATTGTATTAACTATCTCATAGGTCAGAGTGCCGCTTCTAGAGACCAACCCTATATTGCCTTGCTCAAATATGTGATTAGGCATAATGCCTACCTTACTCTTTCCAGGAGAGATTATACCGGGTGTATTTGGACCTATAATAGTTGTATCATACATCTCAGCTAATCGCATTATCTTTGCTGAATCCTGGACAGGTATATTTTCTGTTATAATCACTACGGGGTCCATCTCGGCTTCAATTGCTTCGAAAGCCGCGTCTTTAGCAAACGGTGCCGGTACAAATATGATCGAAGCATTTCCGCCGACTTTTTCTTTAGCGGTTTCAACAGTATTAAAAACAGGAACTTCTTTTACCTTTTTACCGCCTTTTCCTGGCGTAACGCCGCCAACTATGTTTGTTCCGTATTCTTTCATATATTCAGTGTGAAAAATCCCTTGCTGACCAGTGATACCCTGAACGATCACTTCCGTATTTTCATCTACTAATATTCCCATGTTTTCGGTGATTATGTAGATATTATTAAATGCTTTGTTTCAATGAGAGAGTTCTCAACGAACTAAATCTATCTAAAATGAATCTAATCATCAAAATGATTTTAAACTCACTAAACATAACGAAAAAGACAAAGATCAAAAACATGTTCGACAAGATAGCTTCAATATATGACCGACTTTCATGGTTTTTCCTTCCAAATATAAAAAGAGATATTTTAGACAATATCCAAATGAATAAAAACGATAAGATCTTAGATGTTGGGGGAGGAACCGGAAAACTGATCGAAACCGTCTCAAAAGAAAAACCCGAAGTCAAGGGATATATAATAGATAAATCAAAAGGAATGTTGAAAAGAGCTTCTTCGGAAGAAGAGGTTATAGTTGGAGACTCCGCGACACTTCCATTTCGCTCTAGCTGTTTTGATTTTATTTTTTGTGTCGATGCACTACATCATTTTGAGAAAAAAGGTAAAAGCCTAAACGAGATGATTAGAGTTTCAAAAACAGATGGGGAAATAATAATATTAGAACTCGATCCAAATAACTACATGACAAAATTCATAGAATATGTGGAAAAGATCTTGGGAGAACCTTCAGAGCTTTATGAGGAAGAAATCCTCAAAAAAATTTTTCAAAAAAATGCTTTTAGAGTAAGTATCGAAAAAATCAATTTTTTTCAGTACATACTTCGAGCTAAAAGGTGAGATCATGTATAAAGGATTGGCGATCATATTCAGTTTTTATTTTATAGGGGAAATGGCTGCGGAACTTGGTAATTTTCCTATACCAGGTAACGTGTTAGGAATGATTTTTCTCGTGATAGGACTATGGGGAGGAGCAATCGACATAAAAGATGTAGAAAAAGAAGCAGAATTCCTTGTCGATAATATGAGTATAATGTTCATTCCTCCTGGAGTCGGAGTGATGCTTTACTTTGGACTGTTGAGAGAAGAACTTCTTCCAATTATCGGAGCACTGATATTGAGTTTCGTAATCACGATCGGATTTACAGGCAAAATAGTTGAGGTGTTGAGATGAATGTTTTTGGGATATTTTTGACAATCTCAATTTATTTTATATTTAATAAATTATATGAAATAAGAAAGAAGTTCTATCTTAACCCAGTGATGCTTTCTATCACCTCCATAATCGTCCTACTTTATTTCGCTGAAATAGAATATCAGGTGTATATGGAAAGTGCAAGGATATTGAGCTTTCTACTTGGCCCTGCAGTGGTTAGTTTAGCTATCCCGTTATATAAGAGAAGAAAAGTTGTACTAGATTACTCTAAACAGATCTCAGGTGGGGTTGTATTGGGAGGACTTATAGCAATACTTAGTGCTTTTTTTGTAGCTTACCTGCTTGGTGGGAGCAGAGCCCTTCTTTTGACTATATCCCCTAAAAGTGTTACGACACCGATAGCTATCGGTGTCAGTGAACGGATAGGTGGAATTCCTTCCTTAACCGCAATTTTGGTAATAATAACCGGCATAATGGGGAACTCGGTCGGTGTCCCTATCTTAGATTTCTTTAAGATCAAAGATAAGGTAGCTAGAGGTTTAGCTATGGGCGTCACTTCTCACGGATTAGGAACTGCGAGAATCATTCAAGAAGATAAATTGAGTGGAGCAGTGAGTGGCCTTGGTATGGCTCTTAATGGCGTCTTCACTTCTTTTATTCTCTATTATCTGATACAGATATTGATGAGCATATAACGTCTAGATTTGATAATTAATTAAGATCTTAGATTCAAAGATCGTTAAGATTTGAACTGATATTTATTATTTCAACGTAAAGCATTTATAAGCCTCATTGGCTCTAAATGAAAATAATAGAGAGGTGCTCGTGAGTGGCAAAGAATTCTTTAGATAACTGCCCAGTCTGTGATAACAATCTTACGGAAGAGCAAGATGAATGTCCTAATTGCGGAGCTATCTTAGAACTGTTCGATATTGAGGGGGATATAGATGGTAGTGTTTCTAAGGACGCGGTTGAGAAAGTCAGAAATTTGATAATTGAGGAAGGGGAAGACGAAGAGCTAATTGAAGAATTTAGGGGAATGGAATTTTCGTCGATAATGAGTGGAGATGATGAAGAAAATTTTGAAGAAATCGTGACCTTTGCATGTCCTATTTGTGATAGTGAAGTAGATGAAAACGACTCCCAATGTCCTAACTGTGGAGCTATATTTGAGGAAGAAGGTGATAAGGAAATTTTTGAGGATGAAACAAAACAAGAAAAGAGAGATCCTTTCACTGAGAAGGAAGAAATAATAGTCGATTTTCAAGATGAAATAGAAAAATATCAAAGAAAAATCGAGCGATTTGAAAGTTCAGGTTTAGGCACTAAATATCTAAAGAAAGATTTAGACGAGCTGAAGGAAGCTCAAAATAATAAAGAGAAGGAAAAAGGTAAAGAAATTTTAGAAGAAATCGATGTTAAAATCAAATATGCAGAAAATATCATGGAAATCACATCTAAATGCGAATCTTTGTTGAGAGCCTTGGCCGAAAAAATCGATACTTCAGAGATGGAAAAAAAAGTTGAAAAAATATATGATGGCTGTGACATCGGTGAATATGAGGTAGCCTCTAAAAGGGCTCAAAATATAAAGAAAGAAATAATAGAAAAAATAAATAGATTAGACGAAGAAAAAGGGCTAGGTGATCTAATCGAAGAGAAGAGTGAGGAAGCAAGAGAAATAATATCTAATATCAAAGCTGATGTGGACCCGAAACGAGTTGAAGAAAAAATCGATGATGCATTATCGACTAAAAACGATGGTAATATAGAAAGAGGCGTCTATAAGGTGATGAAAGCTCTAGATTTGGCCGTTGATATTTCAGAAATATCGGAGAAAATCGTAGAGGCTAATGAATACATTGAAAAGATTAGCCAAAAAGGAATGAATTCCTCATTATACCAAGAGAATATAGACGAGGCTATAAATAAAATTGAATCTGAGGGAAAAGAGACTGCGTTTGAGATCGTTAATGAATCTATAGAAGATATGCAAAATAAATTAGAAAAATATGAAAAGGAAGAGACAAAAAAACTAGAATCCTTAGAGCTTGATGAAGAAATACAAGAAAAGATACCTCAACTAGAGAGTCTTTTGAGCCAAGCTGATAAATTTGGTATAGATATAAAAGAAGGTAACGAAAAGATAGGTGAAGCTGTAAAATATGCTGACGAAGACGACTATGAAAAGGGGCTTACTAATTTAGAAGAGATTGAGAGTAAATATCGAGAAAAATTGGATAAAAAGATAGATGAAAAAATTGATTCTATAAAAGAGGAAGAAAGCGAAAATCTGTTAAAAAAGGAAGGTGACTTTGACAAGATTGAAAAACTGAAAGAAAAAGGCGACTATGAAAAAATTTTAGATATGATCGAAGAGGTAAAAGAAAAGATAGAAAATCAAAAAGAAATCAAAGAAGATCTATCTGAAGATATTTTGAAAATTGAAAAGATCGCCGATTACAGTGAAAATCTAGATTTTGAAATAAAAAATGTGAAATCTTTGATAGAGGATGCAAAGGAAAAAATAGAAAATGAGGAATGGTCTGAAGCTAAAAAGGACATAAAAATCTGTCAAAATAAAGTAAAGAAAAAGCTATTAGACTTTTTAAAAGGGGAAATCACTATAGCAAAGAAAAAACTAAGTGGAATAGAAAATGGAGATGTTACAAAACCAATTGGTTTTCTTAAAGAAGCGAATCAAGCTAGAAAGGAAGATAAAATAGAAGAGAGCTTCAAGGCCTTAAATAATTACAAAGAAGAAATGGATAGGATATTTGAAAATGACAACTAACAATATTGAACTTATAGTTTTTGATATGGACGGGGTCCTAGTTGATGTTAGGAGTTCATGGGCTTGGGTGCATGATCGATTTGGAGTAAATAATGAAGCTTCATTAGAAGCTTACAACAATGGCGAAATAGATGATCTTGAATTTATAGAAAGAGATATCAAACTTTGGAAAGACATTGATAAACATGTTGACAAAAATGATATCATAAAAATATTACAGGAAGCACCTGTAATGTATGGGTTTGAAGAGGTAATCCCATTCCTTAGCCAGAAGTATATGACAGCGATAATAAGTGGAGGACTAAAACCTCTTGCAAAATATATAGGTGAGAGTTATTTCGATAAAATCATGGCCAACGATATTGAGGAAAATAATGGAAGACTAACAGGAAAAGGTATTTTAGAAGTCGAACTGAATAATAAAGGTAAAGCTTTTGATAAATTACTTACTGATATGGAAGTTAAAGAAGAGAAAACAGTGGCAATAGGAAATAGTCATGTCGATGTTCCCATGTTGAAGAAGGCGGGAATTGGTATAGCTTTCAATCCGGCAGACAAAAAAGTAAAAGATCACGCAAACATAGTTATAGAGGAAAAAGATCTCACTCTTTTATTTGAATGGTTATGATCTCAATTCACCAAAATATTTTATGCTACCGTGAGTATTAAACATAATATCATGGAAACAGGTGATTTAGAGGATGAGAATC
>CAZRWG010000017.1:10814-11544 GCA_964603805.1 uncultured Thermoplasmata archaeon | reverse complement strand
CATCTCGTCAGATGGAGGGACTTCGGTAAACGGATCATCTATTGATTCTAATTTCATCCGTATATCTACTTCGAAGCCTCCTTCTTCTTTGAAATTCTGTTTTTTTTCAGAACTCATGTAGTTTCCCTTTCCTATATACTTAACTCAATACCTTTAATAATTTTGTCTATCTTTTATCTTCATCCAACTTTAGAGTTCTTTTGGATAAAGTTTAGCTCTCAGCTTCCCACATCTCTGATTTAGCCCTCCTGAGTATTGGTTTATAGTTTATCCTTGAAGGGCAAACAAATGAACATAATCCACAGTCCATACATACATCCGGGTTCAATTTTTTCATCCATTTTTTATCTCCTTTTTTTGCAGCTTTCATAATCAATTGCGGATAAAGGTCTACAGGACAAACAGTATTACAATAACCGCACCTGATACACCAAGTTTTATCTTCGTAGGGATGAGGTTCATCTTCGGTAAATCCAGTTACTCCTGCATGAGCTTTAAGGAGAGGGACCGAAGGATCTGGAATCGAGGATCCCATCATTATAGAACCGAGTGCTACACGTTCAAAATCCTTTGCGGGAGCATCTAAGAAATCCAACACATGGCCGACAGGTGTTCCTATCCTCACCCATAGATTTTTTCCTCCGATATCCTCTGAAAAGTAAGTAAGTCCTCTAGAAACCAGTGATTCTCCATCTCTTATGGCTTTGGATACGGCGTATGCAGTTCCCAC
>CAZRWG010000017.1:0-10804 GCA_964603805.1 uncultured Thermoplasmata archaeon | reverse complement strand
TCCTATGTCCACTGAATGTTTGTGATGGGGGACTTCTTTATCTAGTATTTCAGAGATCAGTAGTCTCCCATATCCTACAGAGTAATTTGGTCTAACTCTCGCTATCTCTATATCTTCCCTTTCTAAAAGCTTCTCGAATTCCGGTATTTCCCCTTCTTGAGTTCTCGTCGCGAATATAATATTTTCTGCACCCACCATTTGGGCTATAAGTTTCATCCCGTCGATCATCTTTTTCGGCTTTTCGATCATCAGTCTAACATCGCAAGCAACGTTTGGATCGCTTTCCTTAGCATTTATGATCAGGTGAGAAACCCTGTCTTTTGCCTCTGATAGTTTTACATGAGTGGGACAGATTGCGCCACCTAATCCAACTACACCTGCTTCTTTCACTCTTTCCAACATTTCCTCTCTAGTGGATTCATCAGGGTCTATCGGATCATAAAATGGTTTCTTTTCCTCATCTTCTGTCTTTATGACAACAGCCGTTTCTTCATTTCCTGATATAGGATGTTCTAGCTCTTTAATCTCCTTCACAGTTCCATTGACAGGGCTGTGGACAGGAACAGCCCATTCCTGGTCTGTATCTTCATATCCTCCTATCTTTTCTCCATATTTCACTGAGCTTCCTTCTTCTACGATTGGTTTGGGTTCTGGACCAAGATGTTGTCGTAGAAAAACTGTCATCTCTTCCGCGGGAGGAACTTCCTTAAAGGGGTCATCCATAGCTTCTCTTTTCATCCGAAGATCGAGTTCGAATCCACCTTTCTCTTTGAATTTTCGGTGAGTTCTATCCTTATCCACCACGGATGATCAACTCCCTTGTTCCTTGTGCCCATACGGTTTTTTGATCACTATCCTGTCTAAGAACGGAGTCATCATATTCATGATAACCAAAGCATACAGAGAACCACCGACGATATTGTAAAGCTGAAATACAAAAGTGAGTACTGCTAGAGATATACCAAAGATGTATTGTGAACCTTCGGGCATCGGCGTAGATTGAGGTTCAGTAGCCATGAAGAAAGCCATGAAGATCACGCTGCCGGTGAAAACGTGGAATGCTATCCTTAGTAATGGGTCTCCTCCAAGATAAAGTCCTGTGCCAACTGCGAGTATGGTCATAGTTCCTAAGGTAGAGAGAATAATTCGCCATTTGTACCTCAACCAGTAAGCTGCAATTATACCTACGATTAGAACTATTATTCCTGAAGCTCCTCCGATCCAACCGTGGGTCTGCCAGAAGAATAGGCCCTGAGTAGCTGAAACTTCAGTTCCTATCAAGGGTATAGTTTCGCCTCTAAATATCCACATCGCACTTTCAAACCCCTCTGCACTTAAAAGATTAAGGTCTTGATGATGAGGATGGTAGATCCTAGCTCCTATTTCTGGATCCACGTATCTGAAAACTGCAGCTAATGTCAAAAACAAAATCGATTTAGAAGTTGCAGCGGGATTCAAATATTTATGATCAAAATATTTACCTTGTACGTATTTAAAGACGAACATCGTTAAGAAAGCAACCGCAGCCGTCGCCAAATAAGGGGCGGCGATAGGCATACATAAACCTACGATCATACCCGCTACTAGAGGTGATGCTGGAGAATCATACGTTGGCTTGTGACCTTTCCATCTCTGATACGAATCTACCGCTCCGTGTACTACTAATACCGTACCTAATGCAATCAAAATGTGAAACAGAGCCGGGATGCCCATGATCATTACAGAGGCATAGGCGATTATGGACATCATGAGAAAAGTTTTCAGCATAAGCTGGTTTTTGTCGAAACCGATATGAACATGTGGTGGATTTACAACCTTATAGGGTCTAGCCTTTTTTTCTTCATCTGGCATATTTTACCTCCAAATTTGAAAGAACAATGAGATATATCGTCGTTATGAAATCTTTTATTGTTATTTTAACTTTATGGACAACTATTGTTATTGTTTAAAATTTTATAAAAAACAATAAGGTTTTTACATCCTTTCAAAAAAAGATATTAAGGAGTTATAATCTATACTTCATCTAAACAGTGAAGCGAAATACAGTTCGGTTCTTGTAAGATTACTTAGACCTTCGCATTATGCTGAAGAAATAGAGGTAGAATTCATGCCAGATATACTCAATATAGGCCTGAATCACACTACGGCTCCTATCGAAGTTAGAGAGGCATTGGCTCTTCACGACTCTCAGAAAAGGGAGATAATGGAAGAGTTAATGGGGACCTCTCACTGTAAGGGCATTGTGATATTGAACACTTGCAACAGGTGTGAAATCTATCTTTGCACTTCAAAATCCGATGAAGCTGAAGAACAATTGAAAAGCATCCTAGAGAGGCACTCTAACATCTCAGACACACTTGAAGACCATCTCTACATTTACGAAGGCAAACAGAGTATCCAGCATCTGTTTAAAGTTTCTTCAGGTCTGGACTCCATGGTGAAAGGCGAACCTCAGATATTGGGCCAGATAAAAGAGGCCTACGAATTCTCGTGCGAGAGTGACTGTTGCGATACCCATCTACACGAGGTGTTTAAACGCGGTATACGCACTGGTAAAAGAGCGAGGAACGAGACCTCTCTGTCTGAAAAAGCGATCTCTATCGGATCGGCGGCATGCGAACTTGCGGAGGGAAAATTCAATGATCTGAAGGACGCTAACGTTTTGATAGTCGGCGCGGGAGACATGGGTAAAGCGGTCCTCAAGAATCTATCGGATCAAGGTGTATCTGATCTTCATATCTCAAATCGGACGCTGGAACGATCCGTTTCTCTCGCTGAGGAGTTCGAAGGTATACCTATGTCTCTTGAGGACCTTGATAAAAATCTTCATGAATACGATCTCATTATCACTTCTACAGCAGCGTCAGAGCCGATTATTGATTTCGAAGAGCACGGATCGGTCCTTGAGAAGAGGGATAAAAATCAACTCTTCATAGATTTAGCGGTGCCTAGAGATGTAGATCCCGAACTAAAGGAGCTAGAAAACGTCACTATTTACGATATAGATGACTTGGATAGGATAGTGGAAGAGAACATGGTCGAAGGCGGCAATGAGATTGCTGCTATAGAGGAGATAATAGAGGACGAATATGAAGGTCTCCAAAACTGGTTGGAGTATAGAGAAGCCGCGCCTATAATCGAGGAACTGAATAAGAAAGCAGAAGATTTACGGCAAGAGGAGCTACATAGAGCTTTGAATAAACTTTCATCAGTTGATAATGAGGAAGATGAAGAAAAAATACTTGAGGATTTCAGCCGATCATTGGTTCAGAAGATCCTGCACGATCCTATCGTGAACCTGAAAGATATGGATGAGGAGGAGAGATTTAAAGTCATATCGGATCTATTCGATCTTTAGTCGTTTTCTTAAATAATACGAGAGGTCTAATTTATGGGTAAAAATTCACTCAACGTGAATATGGACGTAGAAGACGAGTGCTGTCTAGTGGTCGGTGGTGGTAGAGTCGCCGAAAGAAAGGTGAAGTTACTACATGAGTCTGGAGCGAATCTGACGGTTGTGAGCCCTGAATTCTCAGAAAGTCTTTCCGAACTGTTGGAAGATGAACGTATAAATTATTTAGAAGAAAAGTTCCGAGGGCATCATCTTGAAAGTAATGTTTTGGTGATCGCTGCGACCTCTGACAGAGAGGTAAACAAAAGAGTCTCGAAATCCGCTAGAGAGAGAAATATACCGGTCAATGTGGTAGATGATAAGGAACTTTCGAACTTCACTTTGACCGCTAATTTCAATCGTGGAAATTTGATGATAGCTGTGAGTACCGCGGGAGCGAGTCCGGCACTTTCCGCTTCCATAAAAGAGAGGTTGAAGGAAGAATTCGGCCCCGCTTATCCAATCTACCTCGATATCTTGCAAAGGATTAGACCAGAGATAATCAAGAGATATTCTGAAGGTGAGAGGCGTAGGATACTTCTTGAACTGGGAGATAGTGAAATAGAAAACGCGTTGGATGAAGGCGATCTCGTAAAAGCTTTGAATCTCGCTGAAGAAGCACTCCCAGAGGGTTTAGAAAAGATATTTATTAATGTCTTAGATGAAGTCGGAGTTGATATGGATGGAGAATTTGACTATAGGAGCGAGGACGAGTGATCTCGCGGTTTATCAGGCTGAGAGAGTCAAAGAACTATTGATAGAGTTTGACAGCGGTCTTGAAGTCGAGATAAAAAAGATAAAAACCAAAGGAGACAAGATATTGGATAAACCGCTGTCCGAGATCGGTGGTAAAGGCGTATTCCTGAAGGAAATTGAAAAGTACTTGATCGAGGGAGAGATAGATCTAGCGGTACACAGCCTGAAAGATGTTCCCATTTCCTTGCCCGAAGGTCTTGAACTAGGAGCTTTTATGGATGAGGAAGATCCTAGAGACTGTTTGGTATCTCTTGAGTATGAAGATATCGAAGATCTTCCTAGCGGCGGTAAAGTTGGAACTGGCAGTTTAAGAAGAAAGTGTCAGCTTCTTAGAGAACGTTCGGACTTAAAAGTCGTGCCTGTAAGGGGAAATGTTGATACGAGAGTAAAGAAATTGAGAACTGAAGATTTCGACGCTCTAATTTTAGCCTCTTCTGGTTTGAAAAGGTTGGGATTAGAAGATAAGATCGCTACTTATCTCTCGCCGGATAGATTTCTTCCTGCTCCAGGACAGGGTGTTTTAGCGGTTGAGATAAGAGATAGAGATTCTCAATTGAGATCGTTCTTGAAAGAGGTAGAAGATGAAAGATTGAGTGGGAAGATGCTCGCTGAAAGGATGATGTTGAAGACTCTTGGAGGCGACTGTCACGTTCCTGTCGGTGCTCATACCGAGTTCGTTCAAGGCGAATTGAGTCTTACCGCGATGGTCGGATCGCCTGAGGGTCAAGAGTATATTGAGGTGAAGTCAAAAAGCTCTCTAGATGACGCTGAACAATTGGGCGAGGAAATCGCTTCGAGTTTGTTGGACGCTGGTGCAGAAAAGTTTTTGGGGATGGAGGAATGATTTGATGGGCACTGTGTTCTTGATCGGAGCGGGTCCCGGCGATCCGGGACTTATAACGGATAAAGGCAAAAAGTTGTTGAAGAGCGCAGATGTGATAATCTACGACAGGTTGATAGAGAACTCTCTGCTTAATCATGCCCGCGAAGACTGCGAGACTATCTATGCAGGAAAGAAACCTGAGGAACACAAACTCACTCAGCAAGATATAAACGAGTTGATGGTAGAAAAAGCGGAAGAGGTTAAAAGGGTCGTGCGCCTCAAAGGCGGTGATCCCTTCCTGTTCGGTAGAGGTGGTGAGGAAGCAGAACATCTGAAAAAGAAAGGAGTCGATTATCAAGTTGTTCCTGGCATAACTTCCGCTTTGGGAGTTCCCGCGTATGCAGGAATCCCAGCTACTTCGCGGGACGCTTCTTCTTCTGTAGCTATCATAACAGGTCATGAAGATCCAGATAAAGAGGAGAGCAGTCATGATTGGAAATCTCTTGCTCGTGGACCTGAAACGCTGATATTCCTAATGGGCGTTAACAACTTACCTAACATACAGGAAAGATTGTTGAAGTACGGCCGTAAAAGAGAAACTCCCGCTGCGATAATAGAGAGAGGGACGATGCCCGAACAGCACTCAGTTATCTCAACTTTAGGTGAGATAGTTCAAGAAGCTCAAGAAGAAGAGATATCACCTCCTGCGGTTATAATAATAGGAGAAGTCGTGAAGAAAGGATTGGAGTGGAGAGATGAGATGCCCCTCGCCGGTGTTAAGATCATCAACACGAGACCTAAGGAACAGGCTAGAGGATTCACCGAGATGCTAGAAGAAGAAGGAGCAGTGGTGCGAGAAGTTCCTGCTATCAAGATCGAGCCTCCTGCGGATCATAATGATTTAGATGGAGCGATCCAAAAGATAGGTTCTTACGATTGGATTATTTTCACCAGCATCAACGGAGTCAGGTACTTCTTCGAGAGGTTTAGCGAGCTCGAACGTGATATTAGGGATCTCGAAGGTGTAAAACTTGCGGCTATCGGTGAGAAAACAGCTAAAGCATTAAAGAACAGAGGTCTCCGCGTTGAACTCGTACCTGAAGAATACAGAGCGGAGGCGCTTCTTGAGGAGTTGAAGGTGTTAGATGAAGAAAAGAAGATTCTGCTTCCTAGGACTACTAGAGCTAGAGATGTTCTTAGAGAGGGGTTGGAAAAGGAAGGTCTCGAAGTCGATGAAGTAGAAACTTATCGCACGCTGTCGACTCTACTGCCCGAAGATGTGAAAAGGGACCTAGAAGATGGTAAGTATGACCTGATCACTTTCACAAGCTCGTCTACGGTCGAAAATTTCTTAGGTTTGGTGAGAGATAAAAACTATTTGAAAGATATGACCTTGGCGGCGATAGGGCCAGTTACAGCCTCTACTGCAGAAGAAAAGGATCTCGATGTAGATATCGTCGCCTCTAAATACGATATAGAGGGGCTTTACGAGGCTATAATGGAATATTATGGAGGCGGATAAATCATGCTTAATCTTTCCAAATTACTGATTGATTCGAGCCATTATGGAGATAGATTGCGATACAGCAAACACAGCAGAGGAACGAAGAAAGGAACTAGAAAAGATATGGGACCGATCGTTGTTTGGAACTGCACTAGGGCTTGTAATCTTTCATGTAAGCACTGCTACGCCAGTTCCGATAGTTCAAAAGCTGAATATGAACTTAATACTGCGGAAGCGAAAGAATTCATAGACGATCTAGCGGATTATAACGTTCCCGTTCTTTTGTTCTCTGGTGGAGAGCCTCTGATGAGAGATGATCTAGACGAACTGATAGAATATGCTGTAGATAAAGGTTTAAGAGTGACTATTTCAACCAACGGCACTCTGATAACTGAGGATAAAGCTAAAACTTTCAAAGAATTAGGTGTGAGTTATGTAGGAATAAGCTTGGACGGTCTAGAAGAGACTAACAACCGTTTTAGAGGTAGCGACGACGCTTTTGAAAGAGCACTTAGAGGCATACGTAACTGCCAAAACGTTGAACAAAAGGTGGGTCTTCGCTTCACCATGACCGATTACAACAGAAAGGATATACCGCAGATCTTCGATCTCGTTGTTGATGAAGGTATCTCCCGGGTTTGTTTCTATCATCTTGTCCACAAAGGCAGAGGGAAAGAATTGAACGACGCCGCTCTGACCAATCAGGAGAAGAGGAAGGTTATGAAAAACATTTTCGATAGGACGGAAGAGATATTGAAGGGGTATAGAGACAAAGAAATACTTACTGTGGGCAATCACGTAGACGGTATATTCCTCTATCTAAAGATGCTGAAGGATGAGGATGAAAGAGCCGAGAAGTTACTCCAATATTTGAAGAATAACGGTGGTAATAGATCGGGTATAGCTATTGCGTGTGTGGATTGGTCGGGTGATGTGCATCCAGATCAGTTCACGATGGGACATACCGTAGGGAACGTCAGGGAAAGAAGTTTCGGAGATATCTGGGATGACGAAGATACCTTGCTTGGAGAGTTGAGAGATAGAGAGTCGCGCGTGAAAGGTAGATGTTTTGGTTGTGATTGGTTCGACTTGTGCAATGGAAACTTTAGAGCTAGAGCAGAAGCATCTACCGACGATCTTTGGGCTGAAGACCCGGGATGTTATCTTACCCTTGAGGAGTTAGATAGATATGATGGAGGTGAATGATATGCGGAAAAGACCGAGGCGACTCAGATATGATGAAAATTTGAGAGATATGGTGCAGGAACATTCAGTTAGCGTTGACGATCTTATCTATCCAATGTTCGTCAAACAGGGCTCAGATATAAAAGAGGAGATCCCTTCTCTCCCAGGGAACTACCATCTATCTCCGGACGAAAGACTTTTAGATGAAGTGGAGGAAGTGGTGGAGAGCGGATTGAAGAGTGTTCTTCTTTTTGGAATTCCAGAAAATAGAGATAAAACTGGTAGCATGTCGAGAGATGAGCAGGGACCGGTTCAGAAGGCGCTCCGACTCTTGAATGATGAATACCCTGATCTTCATCTGATAACCGATGTTTGTCTTTGTGCTTATACTTCTCATGGTCACTGTGGAATAGTCGAAGATGGAAAGATAAAGAACGACGAAACGTTACCATATCTTGCAGACATGGCTCTTTCACATGTTGAGAACGGAGCAGATATGGTCGCGCCCTCAGATATGATGGACGGTCGTGTAAAAGCTATCAGAAAAAAGCTAGATGAGGAAGATTACCACGATATACCTATAATGTCCTATTCTGCAAAATACGCATCCGCATTCTATGGGCCTTTCAGAGACGCCTGTGAGTCTAGCCCGGATTTTGGAGATAGGAGATCTCATCAGATGAATCACCCTAACGCTCGTGCCGCAGTAAGAGAATCGATGCTAGATATCGAAGAAGGCGCGGACATAATCATGGTGAAACCAGCATTGTCGTATTTGGACGTGATCTACAGATTGAGAAAAGAGGTGAATGTTCCTATCGCCGCATACAGCGTCAGCGGCGAATATTCGCTGATCAAGAACGGTGGTGAAGCCGGTTTGATAGATTCGAACGAATTATTTTTAGAAGTGATGGACTCGATCAAGAGAGCCGGTGCGGACCTAATAATTACTTACTACGCTCTAGAGCTTGCGCAGGAGCTGTGAAAACATGAAGATGATATCATGGAACTTGACTAGAAATTGCAACTTACACTGCGATCACTGTTATAGAGATGCGGGACCAGACGCAGGGAACGTAGAGAGCGAGCTTTCTACTGAGGAGGGAATCGAGCTTTTAGACGAGCTTAAAAAAGAAGGTTTCATGCTAGTGATAATGAGCGGCGGTGAACCCTTGATGAGAGATGATCTAGAGGAATTGGTCGATTATGCTTCCGACATCGGGCTTCGACCTGTTTTAGGGACCAACGCGGTCGATGTAAGCCGGGAGAGGTTGGAAAGTTTGAAAAAAGCGGGTTTAAAAGGAGCTGCGGTGAGCTTAGACAGTGTTGATCCAACGACCCATGATGAGTTCAGGGGTTTTGAAGGAGCATGGGAGAAGACAGTTTCCTCCATAGAGAAGATGGTCGATGTGAATATTCCCGTTCAGATAAATATGACGATCTCAGAATTGAACTATGACGAACTCGACGATATGATTGAATTTGCGGAGGAGTTGGGTGCACGGGCCGTACATCCATTCTTTTTGGTCCCGACCGGCAGAGGAAAAGAAATTGAAAGCTCTTCTTTACGAGCTGAAAGATACCAAGAGATGATTGAAAAGACTCTGGAGAAGATGGATGAAACTGAACTGGAACTTAAACCGACCTGTGCCCCTCAATTTATGGTTCAAGCCGAAAAGATGGATAAACCTTTGCGTTACAGTCGAGGATGTCTAGCTGGGGTATCATATTGTTGTGTCCTTCCCGAAGGAGAAGTCCATGTTTGTCCATACCTTCCCGTCAAAGCTGGCGATTTGAGAGAGGAGAGTTTCAGCGAGATATGGAACAAGAGCGAAGTATTCCAGAAGTTAAGAGAGTTCAAAAATTACGAAGATCTATGTGGTGAGTGTCCTGATATAGATATCTGTGGTGGATGTCGTGCAAGGGCTTACTATTATTCTGATGGAGATTATCTAGCTGCGGATCCCTGGTGTAAGGTGAGATGATGCGTGGAGATGACCTTGCTAAAAAGGACAGGGAATTGCTTACGAAAGCTCAAAAAGGCCTACCGGTATCTACGACTCCTTTCGAGGACCTCGGTAAGGAATTAGGTATGGGTGGAGATGAAGTTATTGAAAGATTGAAAAAATTGAAAGAAGAAAAATTGATAAGAAGGATCGGTGGAGTTTTCGATTCTAAAAAGATGGGATGGACGAGTACATTGTTAGCTGGAAAAATACCAGAGGATAAATTCTATCATGTTGCGGAACAGATCAATGAACATCAAGGTGTGACTCACAATTACCGGAGAGATTACAAATACAACATGTGGTTCACACTGAGTGTAGGGCCTGATAAGGATCTTCAGGAAGAGATAGAGAAATTGAAGGAAAAGACTGGTTATGAATTTTTGCAGCTTCCTAAGAAGAAGAAATACAAGCTCGGTGTCAAACTAGATCTTTCTGCGGAGGGCAAATGATGGATTTGGACGATAAAGACAAAAGGTTGATCAGCGTTTTGCAGGAAAACATCCCATTAGAGAGAAGACCTTTTAGAAAGATCGGTGAACAAGTTGGGTTGGATGAAGAAGAAGTCGTTGAAAGAGTTAAAAAGATGTCAGATAACGGTGTATTGAAAAGGTTGGCTCCTTTATTATATCATAGAAAAGCTGGATTCGAAGCTAATGGGATGGTGGTTTGGCAGGTCTCTGAAGATAGGGAGGACGAGGTCGGTCTGAAATTGTCACAATATGACGAAGTTAGTCACTGCTATCTTAGAGAGACAGGTCCCGAGTGGAAATACAACCTATACAGCATGGTTCATGCCAAGAGTGAAGATGAGTTGGAAAAGAGAGTAGAAAAGATGGTTGATGAGATAGAGCCAAAAGATTATGAAATATTGAGAAGTACTGAAGAGTTGAAAAAGACGAGCCTAAAATATTTTAATTCATTATAGGATGTGATAAACATGTTCGAAAGATCCAATGAGGAGTATGAGAGAGCTTGTAAATACATACCGGGCGGCGTTAACAGTCCCGCACGTTCTTTTCCATCTGTGGAGCAGGATCCTCTGTTCATAGAAAGAGGCGATGGTAGCAAGATAACTGATGTGGACGGAAATAAATACATCGATTTTATCAATTCTTGGGGACCCATGCTTTTCGGAC
>CAZRWG010000016.1:0-11588 GCA_964603805.1 uncultured Thermoplasmata archaeon | reverse complement strand
TATCATACATCGCGGTCCTTGCAAGAGGCATATAATTCTCCCAGCATATCAGACCTCCGACTTTGCCGAAATCCGTTTCAATAACATCTAGGGTACTTCCGTCTCCCTCACCCCAGATAACCCGTTCAGCCCCTGTAGGTTTCAACTTTCTATGTTTCCCTTTTATCTCGCCATCAGGACCAAAATAGATCAAAGTACAATATAGCGTTCCGCCTCTCTTCTCCAGCTCCCTCTCAATAACACCCATCGCAAGAAACACTTCTTTTTCATGAACGATCTCTGCCAATCTTTCGGTGACTCGTCCAGGAACTTCGACTGAATTATCGTAATATATCTGCCATAAGTTTCTACCCCTTTTATCATTAATACCGACTTTAGCTCCAAAATCTAGCCCTCTAGGATATGTAGGTATGAAGGCTTCTGGAAACAGTATTAACTCAGCACCCTCTTTAGAAACCTTCTCTATCAGATCACAAGCTTTTTCCACCGTCTTCTCTTTATCGAAAAGGATAGGGGCGGCCTGAATTACCGCTACTTTTACTGAGTCTTTTGAATTTGACATATCTATCATAAAGTAAAATTACTTTATAGCAATTAACATTTTTCTAAATACTATTTCAAAGAGATTTTAGACCAGAGCCAGTTAGAGGTATCAAAACTTTCTCCCCTTCATCAAACTCTCCCTTCTCAAGTAAATCCAAGAAAGCCGCATATGCCATCGCAGATGTTGTTTCAACAAGAAAACCCATCGAAAGCAATTCCTCCTTAGCTCTCTGTATTCTTTCATCATCAACCGAGATGGAAAAACCACCGGTCTTTTCAAGCACCTCCCTCATCTGATCGGTCCTAGGAGGTTCTATTATCTCCACGCCCGAGGAGAGTTCACTCTTTTTTTCACTCGTTTCTCCTAGACTTTCATACCCCTTTGCTTCGACAGCTGTCATCTTTGGAATTTTATCGACAACTCCAAAACTCGAAAGTTCGGAAAAACCTTTGTGCATGCCCAAAAACAAAGTTCCACTTCCAGTGGGGACAAGAACTCTGTCTATCTCGTAATCTTTACCTACCTCATATGCAGAGATTTTAGTACCTTCCAAAAAGAAAGGATTGTACCAATGAGAGACATAATTAGCATCTCCGAATCCCAATGCTCTTTCATGTACTTCCATCCTCGTTCCAGAAATTTCGTAAACTTCAGAAGCCAACATTTCCACTATTCTTTTCTTACCTTCCCCTATATCGTCCGGTATGAAGATATTGGTATACATCCCTTCTGATTTACAATAAAGACACAAACTTATCGCTGCATTACCAGAAGAATCCAAGCTCACGTCCTTTATACCCTCTTCCTTCCATTTTGCAACGCTAACGTAAGTCCCTCTATCTTTGAACGAACCACTAGGCATCAAGTATTCCAATTTGAAGACTACTTCAACACCTTCTATCTTTTTCTCGACAGTCGGAGTCAAAGGAGGAACTAGGTCAGGAAGATACTGATCATCTATTGGAAGAAAATTCGAATATCTTCTAATATCTGATCGATTTAGATTCAATATATCCTCAAAAGATCTATCGAATTCGTTTTCTATGATTAGAGGTTCTCCACAATTGCACTTCAAACGGAATTCATTCGGATAGGCTAACCCACATACTGTACATTTCAAAAGCATATCATCCTATCGTAAAGCTAACTGCCTTAATCCAATTTTCCCTTCTTAATAGCCTTACAAAAATCCCTTACCAAGCTTTTTTGAAGTGACATATCTCTCCGTCTATATAGAAAGGCGTAGAAAAATCTATTAACCAGTAATTACATTGTTATATCGGTTGACTAGCCCTATAAATGAGATAGAGTAAATTGATAATTCTTTTTTATCATTTTCAACCCTCCCTCTCTCATCACGGGGCTGGTCAGCCAGTTTAACCCTAAGCTTTTTCACTTATATATCCCAATCTTCCACAGTATAGGACATTTCCCAGAACATGTACTCGTATCGTAAACTTCTCTCGAATATCTTCTCTATCTTCTCGATCTCATCCTCACTCATGTTTTCCAAATAAGAATCAAGATCTGCTTTCAGTTTCTTTATCAGTTCCTCAAACTCCTCAGACCTGTACATCAAAATCCATTCTTTATACTCTTCCCTTGTATCGCTAGGGTCCAACTCTTTGCCCATATCCAAATAAACCCAAAAGCATGGTAGTATCACCGATATTATCTCAGGCACAGACTCAGAATAGGCGGTCTTTACCAAATATTGTGTGTAAGCAGCGGTGGTAGGAGCCATCTCAGTTTCTTCTAGATCCTCTATACCGACTTCTTCACAATATTTCCTGTGATGAGCTATCTCGAGGTTAACGGTCTTGTGAAGCACTTCTGTATATTCTCTTATTTTCTCTTCAGATCCCGATTTTGCTATCAACAGAGCTATCGCCTTGCAGTACTCCAAAAGATACAGATAATCCTGCTCCATGTAGAATTTAAAATTCTCTATAGGGAGATCACCACTCTCTATCTCTTTCAAAAAGGGATGTTCTAAATTCCGCTTCCACAGATCCGCAAATTTTTCTTTCAGGTCTTGAGATCTCATCCGATATCACGTTATAAATTAAATCACTGCCCCTTTTTAACTATATCTCTTTTCCCAATAGCCCTTAATATCAATTTACTAACTATAATATCCGCTTCACCGAAAAACTCATATTTTGGCTATTTCATTTTTTATTTTAGAGATGAAAGTAATCAAAATATCAGAGCAAAATAAACCCCTCCTATCTTCCGCGATTGTTTTCGGGATAATTGGAGTTATATTTTCAGCTATCAGAACTGATTTGCTTTGGATGATAACAAGCATACTCTATACAGTGTTGATCCATTGGACATCAAAAATAAACGATATAGAAAAGATACAACACGACCTCTTCAAATGGACTCCAATTCCTTTGGCTTTAGGGATAACAGGGTTATCCCCTTATCTCAGTAGATTTTGGTTGCTCGGTGATTTGGCTTTTGCGGCTTTAGCCCCGATTTTGGGGTTCATGATGATTTTAAATCTTATCCATCATACCCGTTTCGAAACGAACCTTTATTTTTCTACAGCTTTTATCTTTCTTTTCACGTTAAGTGCTGGAGCGGTTTCAGGTATAGTGAGATATTTTAACGATGAGTATTTCGGGAGTATCTATTTAGCTAGTAACTATAACCTGATGGTTGAACTTTTAATCTTAATGTTATTTGGCATATTAGGTACATTGATCTATTTTTTATATTTGAAAAGAAATCTTTCAAGAGATGAAGGCATGAACTTCAATAGAGACCTGAGATCCGAGTTCATGCTTAGTGTGAATTGTTTCAGAACGAATTTTTTTAAACTTTTAAATTCATATTTTTGGTGTAAAGAAAAACATTCGCTTCTGTTAACCTCAAAAGTTTTTCAGATAGGAATATTAATTCTAATATTTTATAATTTAGCGGTTCAAAATTTCTGGGGGTATTCTATCGCGTTAATTTCTTTTGTATTTTCAATATTCACTCCCATATATTCTCGATTTTTAAATACTAAGGCGTCTCCATCATTTCACTTCTGGATATCGGCTGCTTTGTTCTTATATGCCGCAGGAGAATCGCTAAGATTTCAAATGCGCTTCGGGTGGTGGAACGACTTTACCCATTTTATCGCCGGGGCTGTTATCGGAACTCTTGTTATAATCTATGTTTTTTATTTAGAAGATATCTTTGAAAACTTGAAAATACCTTCTAAAATGATTCCTATTTTCGTTTTAACCTTCATACTGGCGATCGGTGTTATATGGGAAACATTCGAGTTTATGGTAGACAATCTTCTTGGAACGAATTTACAAGCTAGTCTACAAGACACAGTATACGATATGATCGGTAATACTTTAGGAGCATTCTTTGCGCTTATTATCACGGATTTATTCACCCCCTTTAAGGTGTTCCGTGAAGTCCATCAAAAAGATTGGGAAATGATTCGAAAGATCAATATCACAGCTTATCTGGGAAATAAACCCGTTACAGCTGTTGTGATTATTTGTGGTGTTATAGGCCTTGTTCTCTCATTTATAAAATCAGACGTGACCTTGTCGATAATCAGTTCGGTATTTATAGTACTGGTCTTTGGCATATCGATATTCGGTAAAAGGGCTAGTTAATTTCTCTTCTAGCTTAGAATGAAGGATATTCTCAAAAAACTACTGATTGACTATCTCAATTCTATGATTGCATTACACTATAAAACTAGAGTTAGAGAAATTATTTAAATCAAAAACCATTACTCAATAAACGATGTCACTAAAAGATATTATAGATCATGTGAGGGAAGAAGGCGCTACCTATTGCGACATAAGGAAGGAGAGATGGGATAACACAAGTCTAACATTAAAAGACGGAGAAATGGAAAAAGTAACTAGTGGAAGTGAAGAGGGAGCGATGGTAAGAGTTCTCTACGACAATGGATGGGGAAACGTCGGAACTTCAGATCTTTCCCAGTTGAAGAAAGCTGCTGAAAGAGCACTGACTATGGCTAAAAATAGCAACGAATACAAGAAAGAAAAGACAGGGATGGCTGATGTTGAAACTCACGAAGAGAAAGTCGAGATGCCGATGGAAGAGAACTTTTTAGAAGTATCAACAGAAGAAAAAGTCTCCTTTCTGAAAGACTTAGAAAAACACCTAGATGAAAATTTTGTCAGATCTACTGAATTGAGATATATAGACCGCTTGGTGGATAAAGAAATTGTCACGAGCGACGGCACTCACGTTAAGATGAGCATACCGAGGATCGTAACCTATTTGATAATCACCGGTAAAAGCGATACTATACAGAGAGCTAGCGAAGGTATTGGAGGCACGGGAGGATATGAACTTACTGAAAGAGCTTACGAAAAGAAAGACGTAGTTTTGGATAGATTGAAAACTTTATTGGAAGCTGATACACCACCTAGCGGAAAAATGTCGCTGATAATGGATCCACATCTTACCGGTGTTTTCTCCCACGAAGCTTTCGGCCATGCGGCGGAAAGCGACCTAGTATCTACAGGAAACAGCTGTCTTGAAGGAAAGATCGGTGAGAAAGTTGCCTCCGAAATAGTCACGATAAGGGACGATCCTACTATGGACGGCTACGGATCTTTTCCTTTTGACGATGAAGGTACCAAAACAAGAAACAGGACTCTGGTCAAAGACGGTATCTTGAATGATTTCATACTCGACAGAGAGAATGCCTGGAAACTGGACATGGAACCTAATGGAGGAGCTAGAGCAGAAGATTTTAGAGTGAAACCATTGGTAAGGATGAGCAATACCGTAATGGAACCAGGTGATATGGAATTCGATGAGTTGGTAGAAGAAGTGGAAAAAGGTGTCTATGCTAAATCTTCAGGCGGAGGACAGGTTAACACAGGTGAAGGTACCTTCCAGTTCAATGCACAGGAAGCTTATCTAATAGAAGATGGAGAGATAGTCAAGCCGCTAAGAGACGTTAGTTTCAACGGCTTTACACTACAAACGCTTCAGAATATTACCGGAATAACAAAAGAATTAGATACGGGAATAGGGCACTGTGGAAAAGGGCAGACTGCCGCAGTTACCGATGGTGGAGCGAATGTTTTGATATCTGAAGTAACGGTAGGTGGTAGAGAATGAACGGAAAATTGACCGAGAGTGTCAAAAAAGCTCTAGAATTGCTCGATAAGAAAAATCTAGATGGTGATGTTTTCGGTATAAAAGAGAGAAATATCAGTTATTCTATCGAGAAAGGAGAGTTGGCTGAGAGTTCAGAATATGAAGATCTTGGATTGGGTATCAGAGTCATCAAAGATGGCAAAATCGGATTTGGATACTGTACTCCCGGTAAAGAGGAGAAAGGTGTCAGAAGAGCCGAAGATCTCTCTACTATCTCTCAAGAACTTGAGTTGAAACTGCCTAAAAAGGAAGAAGTGCCTGAGCCGAAGACTTTCGATAAAAAAGTTGAAAGGTCTTCTTTTGAAGGCGAAGGAGCAGAATTTACTCAACAAGTGATAGACGGAGCTAAAGAGCTCAAAGATGACATAATACCTACCAGAGGGAGTCTTTCGATAGGTATTGGATCTAAGATCATAGGCAACACTAAAGGTGTGCTTTTAAAACAAAAAAGTACCGCCGTTTCTACCGGTGTTTTAGCAACTATACCAGGAGAAGAAACCTCGATAAACGCTAGTGAATCTAGATTCTCTAGAAAGATGGACCTCGATTTTACTGATATAGGGAAAACTGCGGCAGAAAAAGTCGATTCCTTGAGAGAGGGTTCAGAACTTCCTGAAGGGAAAGTCCCAGTTGTCATGAATCCAGACGCATTCGGGATGCTAATGTGGTTCGGTATAGTCCCTGCGATAAACGGTGAAAACATCAGAAAAGGAAAATCTGTCTACGAAGGAAGGAAAGGAGAAAAAGTAGCTTCAGAGGAACTCCTCATGAAAGATGATCCCACAATGGATTGGGGTGTTGGAAGCGGTGCCTTCGATGATGAGGGTGTGGCGAGCAGGAAAATTTCGATAATAGAGGACGGTATACTAAAACACTTCATCTATGACCTCAAGGAAGCGATGAAAAGTGATACTGAAAGCACCGGAAACGGTCTAAGAGGAGGATTTAAAAATCCACCAGAGATATCTGATCGAAATATCGTACTGCGTGGTGAAGGCAAGGAAAAAGAAAAGCTACTGCCAGAAAAAGGTATTCTTGTCGACGGCGTGATGGGCGCACACACTCTAAACCCAGCTAGTGGAGATTTCAGCGTTGTAGGAACTCCAGCCTGGCTAGTTGAAAACGGAGAGATCAAGGGAAAAGTCGAAGGAGGGATGATATCAGGTAACTTACCAAAGACATTGGAATCGATAGAACTTGCCGAAGACTACAAAAAGTCCTACACATCGATAGGGAGTAGGGAGATAAAGATGGACCTCCCCTCGGCAAGATTTAATGACGTAACTGTCTCAGGAAAATAAAAAACCCCTTTTCTATATTTCTAGTTCTTCATCTTCATCGATAGTCTTCTCCTTCCATTTGCCGGTCCGGAAGTATCCATAGGAGAAGAAAGCGATTAGGATATTACTTAACGACATGCCGATCCAAACGCCTAATATTCCGAGACCAGCGCCGATATGAAGAGTAGTGAAGCCGAGAGGAACTGAAGAAAATGCTAGTAGATAAGAAAGACCTATCCTCAATACCATTATCCTAGTCAAAGAGAGAACCATCGCTGGTTTAGTGTGTCCTGTACCCCTGTAAGTTGAATCAAATATCCTAAATATGCCGTAAAATGGTATAGCGAAAACAAATATAGCAACGAAACGCGCGGATTCATCGATTACTTCATTGTAATTATCGAGTGCGGCTTCATCAGCAAATATGCTGACAAGACCTGCTCTAAAAGCAAATATAGCTATAGAGATAACGATCATAAGAACAGCAGAGACCATGATAGTCTTTTTAACTATAGTCTCAGCTCTTTTAGTATTTCCAGCACCGATATTTTGACCGACCATCGTCATGGTCGCGCTAGCGAAACCCCAAATACCAAGATTAACCAACTGAATGACTCTTCTACCTATACTGTAAGCGCTCAGTGGTATGGTACCGAAAACGGAAACAATAGCTATAAGTCCAACAAAACCCAAAGAGCTTCCGCCTCGAGCGGCAGAAGCTGGAAGACCGATATCGAATATTTTTTTGACCCACTCTAATTTGAGTTTGAGGTGTTTAAGCCTTAGTTTTATTCCAACTTTACCACTGAACAGTAAATAGACACCGACTGCAGAAGCGACGCCTCTAGTAGCGACGGTAGCAACTGCTGCTCCTGCTACACCCATCGTAGGAAATGGACCTATGCCCAATATCAAAAAAGGATCTAATATTATATTCAAAACAACGCCGATAGCTCTAAGATACATCGACGTTTTCATGTCTCCGATACCTCTCAAAATGAATCTAAAAGAGGTAAAAGCATAGGTTATAGGAGCACCGATAAATATGATCCTAGTATAAGAAAGGGCTAAAGGATAAACCTCTTCAGGGACTCCGATTATATTTCTGAGTAACCATCCCGCAGAGAAGAAGCCTATTGTCCCCATAACTACACTTATTATTAGCAAAAGACCGAATACTTGTCCCGCTGATTCATTCGCCTTTTCGCTGCCTCCTTCTCCCGTATGTTGAGAGACTAGAGAAATACCAGCTGTAGCTAAGCCCATTCCTAAGGCGAGGAGGACCATAACCAAAGGAAAAGCGACACTTGGAGCCGCTAATGCTTCTTCACTAACTCTGCCCAACCAAAAAGTGTCCGCTATATTGTATCCAGTTTGAAGCATACTCCCGATCACTATTGGCCAAGCTAGGACAAGTAAGGTTTTAACGATGGGTCCTTCAAGTATCTCTTCTCTCCTTTCTTCTACAGAGCCCTTCATATTTAGCGCCCCTTCAATAGTAAACTCTGGAGAATTTGATCTATAGCTTTTCTAAGATTCTCGGCAACGTCTCTATCGGTAGAGATTTGTCTAGCTCTTCCACCGTCTATAGTAGAAAGGATTATCGTAGCTATCTGATCAGGATCTACTTCTTTGAATCTATCTTTTTCGATACCTTCTTCAATGATCTCTCTCACTTTATCATGTATGAATACATCGCTTTCTGTAATTTTTCTTCTAGATCTTTCATTGTAAGGCGCCTGTGATCTCAATTCTATTAAAACAGTATGAAGTCTCTCAGGTATATCTCCATCTTTAGTTCCTAAAAGCATCCTGTCTATAAGACCGTCGAGTTTTTCAACCGGATCTTTTGTTTCTGGAACTATCTTCTCTTTGAATCCTTCAAGAAGATAGCCTATAAAATCGATCATCAAATTCTCCTTGGTCCCGTAGTGATAATGTAAATTAGATTTACACTTATCATATTCCTCCGCAATTTTATCCATAGTCAATTCAGCGTATCCGTGCCTGCGGATGGCTTTAGATGTGGCTTTCATGATAGCTTTTCTCGTTTCGGGAGGAATTTCCTTTTCCACCGGCATAGTTACTGACTAACTGATCAGTCAGATTTAAAAATTTTTTGGATTTTTAGAAGAATATAAACAAATCTATGTCATGAACGAACAATTCATCTAGAAAATCAATAATTATTATATACCATAAATTAGTTCCACATACAGATGTGTTCTACAGTCTGCCCAAATTGTGGAAAAGAGATGGAAGAAGTCGTTGGATTTGCAGGATATGTTTGGTGTAGAGACTGTCATATAACCGAAAAGATAGAAAACGAAAGTGATGAAAAACGAAACATATCCTCTTCAAAAAAATTTAAGACTTGATTTTCTTAAATAGGAAAAATCTAATTTTGAATAAGAGTAGACTAGCGGCGGAAAAGAGCAAATTTATTAAAGCCGAAAGAGAATATATAATCTGTGATAATCATGGGTGAGATAAGAAGGCTTGCTCATTCTTCCGTTCTTTTGAAAAGTAATGGGGATAGAATCTATATCGATCCGTATCGACCTGATCCTCTGCCCGAAAAAGTAAAAAAATTCTATGAAAAACCAGAAAAGGCAGATCTATTATTGATAACCCATAGCCATCATGACCACTGCGATCCAAATACATTCAAAGAGGTGATCAGGGAAAATACAAGGATTGTAGCTCCAAAAAACTGTGCAGAAAAAATAGAACATTCTTTTGTCAGCCTCCGACCAGAAGAAACTTCCTCTTTTGACGACATAAAAATCGAAGCGACGCACGCTTACAATATCAAAAGAAAGCGAGATTCAGGAGAACCATTCCATCCCAAAGGAGAAGGTGTAGGCTATCTCATAACTATCGATAACAAAACTATATATCATCCTGGAGATACTGAGAGCATACCGGAAATGGAAGATATTGAAGAAGTTGATATCGCTTTTTTACCGATCGATGGGACCTACACCATGGACATCGAGGAAGCTATAGAGGCTGCTAAAACTATCGGACCTCACATAGCTATACCGTTCCATGAGAGGGATGCAGACCCAAAAAAATTCAAGAGAAAATTAGAAGGCGAAAGTGAAATAGAAGTAAAAATACTTGAAGAGGGAGGGAAGTACCAGTTAGATTGATGGATAGGTGTAAAAAATGAAGGCTATGGTAGCTTATTATTCACAGACAGGAAATACCGAAAAAGTAGCTAAAATGTTAGTTAAAGCCCTCGAAAGCAGAGATATAGACGTGAAAAGACTCTCTATTGAAAGGAGTCAAGAAAGAACCTATGAAGAGAACGTAGAGGATGCAAAAGAGGAAAAGATGGCTGAGATCGAATCTGTAAAAACAGACATGAGTGATTTTGATATACTGTTTATCGGTACTCCAGTATGGTGCGGGAAACCGGCTACTCCTATCAACACATTTATGGATCAATGCGAAGGATTGGATGGAACAAAGATAGTATCTTTCTTAACTCACGGAGGAGGGGGTCCCAGCATGACATTTGATATGATCAAAGACGAGTTGGAGACCAAAGGGGGAGAGATCATTGAGGAATTGTCCTTAAGTTCCGAAGATGTTGGTACCAAGGTAGAAAAAGAAAAAGTCGAGGAACTGATATCACGGTTGGTATGATCAATGTCTATCTCAGATGAAATACAGAAAGATAAAAATGTCTTGAAAAAATACGATATAGAAAAAATCATCTCAGGTAAAAAAGACTGGATAGATCAAGACCTTCTCAAAAAACTTGCTAAAGCACCTCTCAACTGCATTAAAAAAGAATTCCCCCATTTTGTATACTCCGTATCATCTCCAGATTCACTGAAAAGACCTAAAGAACAGCATCCGATATTTTATGGGTGTTTTGACTGGCATTCTGCAGTACACAGCCATTGGAGCCTTGTTCGACAGATCAGATTATTTGACGAACATCCCTTAGAAAGGGAAATAATAGAGACCCTTGAGAAGAATTTTTCAAAAGAAAAGTCTATGAAAGAACTGGTTTACTTCGAGGATAACGAAGATTTTGAAAAACCATATGGGTGGGTTTGGTTCTTGACTTTAATGTCTGAACTATACTTGTGGAATGATGAACGGTTCAACAAGTGGGAGAAAAACCTTTCACCTCTAGAAGATAAATTACTAGAGCTTATCGAAAAAAGATTTTTAGAACAAAAACGCCCGTTAAGAGTGGGAACACATGGAAACTCAGCTTTCGCTTTACACAGAATCTTCGATTATTCTAGAGTTAAAGGAAATAAGCAGTTAGAAGAAAAAGTAAAAGAAAAGTCTATAGATTTCTTTCTAGAAGACGAAGATGCACCTATAGAATATGAACCCATAGGATGGGATTTTCTTTCTCCGAGTCTTGTTGAAGCATATCTTATGTGTCGAATTTTGGATAAGGATGAATTTCTAGAGTGGTTCGACAAATTTTTACCTGAACTCAATAGCTCGACTCCTATCATGAAGCCGGTAAAAGTCCAAGTCGATGAGTTGATGAAATTCCATCTAGTCGGTTTAAATCTTTCAAGAAGTTGGTGTTTAAGTGATATCGGGAAATACCTTCCAAAAGACCATGA
>CAZRWG010000015.1:0-11707 GCA_964603805.1 uncultured Thermoplasmata archaeon | reverse complement strand
AAGTCGTCGCACACCATCGCCAACATATTGTCTATCTCTTCTGAGTCCTGCTCCGAGACCGACATTATAAAGGTATAACAATCGTGAGAGCGTAAGTTAGAGATCAAAATATGTAGGAATTCGGACAATATGCGATTGTCGTTGTGAATCGCAAGTGAATCTATCGAGTCTATCACCACAGTATTTTCTTCAGTAGAATATTTCTTCAAAAGATATTCTATCTTCAAACTCAAATTCTCCAGCATCGTTGGACTTTCCACATAAGTCACTCCCTCTCGCTGTTTGTCTACACCCATAGTCATGTAAGAAACGGCGTCCACGAACTGAACTTTACTCTTATCGATCTCGAACGCATCTAACACTTGAATAATAGTTGAGGAAGATATGGTAGAAGTTGTGTAAATCACCTGCATATCCCTATCCCTAGTGAAATCATCTGTCAAAGTCGTGATAACATCAAAATATGCTTCAACATCTACTTTCAAAGCCACCGCAGATCCAGACTCCAAACTCCTCAATTTCTCTGTCAATTCACCTACCTCAATCACTGATATTCACCTCCCTGCTCTCTTCCTCCACCTTTCAACATCGGAACTAACAAAACACCTACAGAAGTGAGATCTAAAACATATTTAGCTCTTGAATGATCCGTACCTCTCATCTTCACTACCTGTAAAGTCCTTAACAAATCGCCCTGCCTCTCCAAATTACCCATCATTATGATACCGTCAGCTATAGCCTCTTCAACACCATACTGTGAGTACCGAGATGCTTCAGGTGAGATCTCAGAGACTAGCAAAGATGTGCAATCATGAGAGGAAAGCGTCTTCATCAGATTCAGCATGAAGTCCCTGATCTTCTCCTCTGTCTTTAGCTGGAAACAGATGGAGGTCACAGAATCTATAACCAGTCTCTTCACATCTTTCTCTATAACGAGTTCTTCTATCTTATCTATCAGCTCGTTTATCTCTTCGAAGGAAAACTCGCTTTTATCTTTCAAACCTAGTTCTTCATAAATATCTGGTGTGTCCACGAAGTTCAATTTTCCTTCTTCTATCAGCGAGGGATCAAAAAAATCGTATGGAACCACATTGTTCAACATCTTCTCAGAAGCTTCCGTTACCGAGATAAAGAGACAATTCTCGTCTTTTCTAGCACCGTGGACCAAGAACTCTAAACTCAGAGTCGTCTTACCTGTACCACAGCTACCAGTGATAAGAACAGAGTTGCCTCTAGGTATGCCTCCATTCAATATAGTATCCAAACCCTCTATGCCTGTGACACACTTTTCTCTTTCTTCATCAGGTATGATGGTAATGTCTTCTTTCGTCTCCATGCCGTTCCATGAGATATTTCTTTTTAATTAAATATTACTGTTCTTTTACAGGTCAAATGTGAACAAAGATTTTATATTATTTCAAGTATAACAATAGCACCAAGGAGCAGATTTTGATGTTATTCGGAAGTTCAGGTATCCGGGGGCTGGTCAATGAGAAAATAACTCCTGATCTAGTTAAAAAGGTAGGTGTAGCGATAGGTAAAAACAACGATGAAATAATAATCGGAAGAGATACAAGACCAACTGGAGACATGGTTTTCTCAGCACTAGTTGCAGGGATAACTTCCACTGGCGCAAACGTAAAAGATGCCGGTATGCTACCAACATCTACACTAGCAAACGCTACAAAAAATTTCGACTGCGGAGTCATGGTAACAGCATCTCATAATCCCGCTCCCTACAACGGGATAAAGCTCTGGAATCCTGACGGTAGTTCATTCAACACCGAACAGATGAAGGAGATAGAAGAAAAAATAGATTCTAAAACCTCACTATCTTCATGGAAGGACGTAGGAACCGGAGGCTCATATCAAGAAGCGATCGAAGAACACATGCAGGAAATCCTAAGCTTTGTAGGCCCGATTCAAGATTTGAAAGTCGCTGTGGATTGTGCTAATGGTGCTGGTAGTGTAATAACGCCTTACCTCCTAAGAGAGATGGGATGTGAAGTTGTAACTCTCAACTCCCAACCCGACGGTACGTTTCCAGCCCATGCTTCAGAACCCGTAGAAGAGAATCTTACCGAACTCTCAACACTGGTGAAGAACTCTGACATAGATTTAGGCATAGCCCACGATGGCGATGCGGACAGGACGGTAGCGTTTGACATGACTGGAAGATATCTCGGCGGAGACGAACTTCTAGCTCTATTCACTGACATGTATTCTAGGTCTGTTGTTGTTCCCGTCAATTCCTCAATGGTGATAGATGAATTAGCGGATGAAGTAAACCGATCGAAAGTAGGTGATGTCTTCGTATCAGAGATGGTAAAAGAGAAGGATGCCGATTTTGGCGGCGAACCTTCAGGAACTTGGATATTCCCAGAAATAAGCTACGGCCCCGATGGTATATACGCCGCGGCGCTATTAGTTGATCTAGCTGAGAAGATCGATTTAGTCCAGGAAGTCAACGAACTGCCGAGCTATCCTAGGATAAAGGAATCTATCGAAGTCGAAAACAAAGATAAAATCATGGACCAGTTAGTATCTACCTTTAAAGAAACATACGAAGAAAAAAATTTAAACTTCATAGATGGGATCAGATTGAAAAACGAAAGAGGCTGGGGACTGATCAGAGCCTCGGGAACTGAACCCAAGATAAGGATGACCGTAGAAACTAAAGAGGAAGAGGATCTCGAACCTTTGATGCAGGAAATCAAAGATAAGATAAAGGAGTGCCTGGAGGAGATATCATGAAGGCTTTCATATTAGCTGCTGGAAAAGGTACTAGGATGAGACCTCTCACGGTCAATACGCCTAAACCTATACTGCCGGTAGGAGGAAAACCGATATTACAGCATCTGATAGATAATATCGAAGAAAAGGTAGATGAAATCATCATTTTAGTAGGATGGGAAGGAGAAAAGATAAAAAAAGCGGTAAACTCCGAAAAAGCTAGTTTAAAGTTCGTGAGGCAGGAAAAACTTCTCGGGACAGCTGACGCTATAAGCTACGCTAAAGAATTCATCGATGACAATTTTATCTGTATGAACGGCGACGTGATAGTTTTAAAAAGTACACTCCATGATTTTATAGACTTTTTCGAAGAAAAAAACAACTCTATAGTAGGCATGGCTGAAGTAGAACATCCCCAAAATTACGGCGTGCTTATCACTGAAAATGAAGAAGTAACTCATATAATAGAGAAACCTAAAGAACCTGAATCAAATCTAGTTAATGCTGGTCTTTACGGCTTTACCCCTGATATTTTCGAAGCTATTGAGGATACAGAAAAGTCCTCTCGAGGAGAATACGAGATAACTGACTCTCTAAAAATATTGATTAACGATAGACTTTTAGGCTTTGAGATCTCGGAGAAATGGTATGAATTGAGCAGACCATGGGACCTTCTTTCTGCCAATAAGGAACTTATGGATCACACAATAAAAAAGGAAGTCAAAGGTAATATCGAAAACAACGTCCATATAGAAGGAAACGTATTCATTTCAAAAGGGGCTTCTATCAAAAGCGGAGCTTATCTTAAAGGCCCCATATATATCGGAGATGGGGCAGAAATAGGACCAAATTGCTATATCAGACCAGCTACCTATATCGGTGACAATTGTAAGGTGGGAAATGCCGTCGAAGTAAAGAACAGTATTATAATGGAAGGTACCCAAGTACCGCACCATAATTATGTCGGAGACAGCGTTATAGGAAAAGACTGCAACTTTGGTTCAGGAACGAAAGTCGCTAATCTCCGGTTGGATGAGAGGGAAATCTCGGTCATACATCGTGAGGAAGAAATTGATACTAGCAGAAGAAAACTGGGTGTGATAATGGGAGATGAAGTGAAGACTGGCATAAACAGCATGATAGATCCGGGTACGATAATCTGGCAAAAAAGTTTCATAGGTCCCGGAACAATAGCAGATGGCGAGATAGGTCCAAAAAGCAAGATACAATGAAAATAGCACAGCTTAGCCCCTACTTCTATCCGCACCTAGGAGGCGTCGAATCCCATGTCCTCGAGCTTTCAAAACATCTTATAGACTTGGGACACGAGGTCTTCGTGGTGACCACCCAATTGGAAGGTACCGATCCCGAGGGTATTGTAGAGGGAGTACCTGTCAAAAGAGTTGAACCTCTCACCATCTTTCTATCAACACCTATTGTCCCTGGTGTAAGAGATGTTCTTTCGAAAGAAGAATATGACATCCTACATAGTCACTCTCCTCCTCCTTTGATGTCCTTTTTTGGTGTGAGAAGTGCTAAAAAGAAAGACGTACCTTTTATTTTGACCTATCACTGCGACCTGGAGATACCCCATACTTATGGACCGTTTATAGTCAATCTTTACCAGCGAACATTTGGCACCTACACGGTCAGTAGAGCCGATAAGATAGTCACTACTACCCCTTCCTACGGCGCAACTTCCAAAGCAGTATGGCACAGAGAAGCAGATATAATACCTAACGCAGTAGACGAGGAAAGATTCCATCCTTCAAATGATGGTAGTAAGGTAAGAGAAAAGTTGGGGCTCGAAGATGAGACTCTGATAACCTACGTCGGAAGGATCGTGTATCATAAAGGTCTAGAATATTTCGTGCGAGCGGCTAAATATCTAGAAGAAGAAAACGTGCAATTCCTACTGATAGGAACAGGAGATTTTAGAACAGAACTAGAGAATATAATCGAAAGAGAGGGGATCGAAGATAAGGTGATGTTCGCTGGCCGAGTGTCGAATGAAGAACTACCGAACTACTACGCAGCGACGGATATCTTCGTTTTACCGTCAGTTTCTAGACTCGAAGCTTTCGGTATCGTAGCTTTAGAGGCAATGGCTTCCTGCGTACCAGTAATAGTTTCAGATATCCCAGGTGTTAGGGACGTGATAGACGAAGGAAAACACGGTCTTTTGACAGAACCGATGAATTCGGAAGATTTAGCTGGTAAAATCAGGACCTTAATAGAAAATCCTGACATGGCAGATCGAATGGGAAAAAACGGAAGAAAAAGGGTGGAGGAAAAGTTTACATGGAGCAAAGTCGCGAAAGAGATTGAAGAGGTCTATGAATCTATACTCAGCGAATGATTTCTAAATCTACCTTTTCTCCTGTCGAATCGTAGGCCTGCCAGGAGTCTAGATCGTAAGGATATGCCATGATTATATGAATCCTACCGTATCTTCCGAACATTATCAGATCCTCCTTTGAAGGCGATGGATTGCGACTAGGATGAGTATGTACAACTCCTACTATCGAATAGTCAACGGGAAGATTGGTCAGCCTTAATATCGCATTCATCGGGCCTGAAATAGTACCTGGAACTAGTATAAGTTCAGATAAGACACCGTCTATTTCTCTCAAACCGGCCGCGAACTCATTAGGATGAGCATCTTTAGCGCTTTCACTTATCATCTTCAAAACGCGTTCAGTGATCCCCTTGATCTCTTTTTTTCCGAAAAGGCTCATCTTTTCACCAGTTTCTTTTTCACCTTCTCATAAAAATCATTTTCGAAACGTATGAATTTAGCTCGACTATCACTCTTTTTCACTTTTATAGTATCGTCTTTTCCAACTATGCATTCTTTCTGTCCATCCATCACCATCAGACAGGTCTTTTCTTTTTCTGGTAATTTTATTTCAACACATCTGTCGGATGGAAGAACGTGTGGTTTAGCATCCAAATCAAAAGAGGCGATAGGTGCAGAGACGAAGACATCTAATTCGGGATTAACTATCGGACCTCCAGCACTGAGGCTATACGAGGTAGAGCCAGTGGGAGTAGAGATTATTAGCCCATCAGCTCTGAAACTATCTATGAGTTTATCTCCATAGATAAGTTCTATCTCCCTAAGCTTGGCGATCTTATCGCTATGTACGACCATCTCATTGACACATTCGCTCTCTTTTTCACCGTTGAGTAAGACGTCAAGTTTCATCCTTTCATCTACAAAATAATCGCCTCTATCGATCTTCTCTAAAGCGTCTTCGACTTCAGAGATCTCAGTGCTAGTCAAAAATCCCACGGTACCGGTGTTGACACCTAAAGCGGGGATATCGATGATTTGGAGGAGCCTCAAAAGAGTGCCGTCACCACCTACACTCATCACAAAATCTATCTCCTCTTCCACCATCTCCTCTAAGGAATGCCCTGCGACCTCTAATTGCTCAGCTAAGGTTTTCTCAAAATAAACTTCATCTACCATCTGGAGATCTTCGAGTCGGGACAATTCATCTATGATACCTTTATCAACTAAACCGTAAACCCCAAATCTGAGACTCATAACAGTTCCTCCTTAATCTCATCATCATATATGGCGATTACGTCTTTTCTTTCTGTAGGACTGATACCCATGTTTAGTTTTTCTCCATTTTTACCGTAAACTTCTCCACCAACTTCTCTCAACATCAAAGTAGACGCGGCGATATCAGTAATCCTTAGACTCTTTTTTTCGTTTGGAGTTCTGTGATAGAAAAGATCAAAGATTCCTTCAGCAACCATGCACATGGAAAGAGCCGCCGATCCTAATGATCTCACCCTTCTTACCTGAGGAGGTATATCGTAACTTTCAGGTACGGCATTTTCACCCATATATATCGAAACTGTTATCTTTTCAGTCCTGGTAGGATTTAAAGGTTTATCTCCTTTAAAACTTCCCTTATCCTTCAAAGCATAATATTCAGTACTAGAAGCTAAGTTTTTCACGTAGCCAACTTCTACATCCGAAAGATCTGTAGGCGTGTATGCTAAAGAGATGCAGTAGAAAGGTATTTCGAATATCGCATTGTTCGTACCGTCTATAGGGTCCATGATCACGTAACCGTCTCCTTTTTGCTTTACTATACCGGCTTCTTCACTAAGTACGGAAAAATCTGTTTCTTGGAGTAGATGATCTAACGCGGTTTCTTCCGCAATCTGGTCAACTCTTTTAGTCGGAGTTCCGTCCGCTCCCTCACCCATATCCCTCTCTCTCTTCAATTCTTTATTGTCTATAGCCTCTGAAACCTTCTCCCCACATATTCTGAAGTGATCCAATATATCCTTACGCATGTGTAGGGATATCATCGTCCATTTAAAAATGTTTTCTGGAACAAAGAAAAAACTGATAAGAAAATTATCCTATCTTAGACACTTTGACATAAAGTAGTTCTTCATGCATTTCAGGAGGATTTCCGAATTCACACTCAAATCTCAGTCTATGCTCACCTCTTCCTAATCTCAAAGGAGTTGCCTCTGATATCAAAGGAATATCATCCTCGATAAAGTGTCTACCTCCGTGCCCATGATTGAGTTTCCATTGGATTTGATTTGTAAAAGTTTCATTAGTTATTTCCATGAACTTTATCTGTTGAAAAATACCATCTTCAAGTTTTAGTGTCAAAACATCGGAATTGCCTTCACCATGAAGATAAATCTGCCTAGATTTTTCCTCTATGAATATCGCCTTCTCTTCCAAATCCTGTAGAACTCTCTGCGTATCGTGATATCTTATCGAACTGTAAACCACTGGAAGCCCTATAGAGAGTACTAGAGCGATTATCAGCAGTTGTAGAGGCAGTCCTTCAAGGGCACTATCGTCATTTTCTAATCTTCTGAGTTCTCTCATTATTTTCTTAACTCGAATTGGCCATCAATGATAGTTATAAAAGTGTTTTCTTCAAACAAGCAGAGTTCAAACAAAAAACATTTATCACATCACAATTTCCGATTTTTGAAGAAAAGATAAAAATGCTCAAAAGAACGATGAAGAATGATAACAAAGGCATAGGTGGATTTTTCTTCGATTTACCCGTATTACTTTTGATAATAGTCTTCATTACGGTTTTTACAACATCGCTCTATCAAGTCTATCTGCCAATTCAAGAGGAAAGAGAGAGGATAGAGCAAAATAGAGTGTGTATAGATCTTAAAAACAGTGTGCTGAATTATCCAGAGATACTCACTGAAGATAACGGAAGATTTTCTATAGAAAAAATAGAGACTTTAGAAGAAGAGAGATTAGAATCTCATCTTGGGTTGGAAGAAGATTACAATTATAACATTTTATTCCAGGTCTTAGAAAGTGATGAATCATGGTCTTATGGGCATGAATTACCTCATGAAGAAAAATTGGAAGTCGGAGTCAGTTCTTATCAAATCCCTGTCTCTTTAGTCGATGAAGGAGGAAGCTCTTCTCTAGGCAGACTTAGGGTGAGTGTATGGACAGGTTGAGAGATAAAAAGAATGATGAGCAGGGCTTACTGTCGATGATAGATGCAGTATTATTTGGAATTATCATGTTAGTGGTGACGATGTTGATATTTCAGCAGTTCGGTGGAGCTTTGACCAGAGAAAGAGATTTAGATGCCTCCGAATTCAGGCGAGAGGCGGTACATGATATTCAACAGGTCGCCTTAGACTCGATAATAGAAGAAACCGGATATGTGAATTTAAGTGAGAATCAGCCGAAGCAAGTGAGACTAGTAAATATCAGCGTTGAAAGAGCGATTAAAGATTATCTTTATCTGGATCATATGAGCAACGATAGAGAAAAACTGAACCACGATCTATCTGACTTGAAAAGAGACATAAATCTGATATACAAAAGGTGTGCTTGGAACGTAAGTCAATACAATTTTGCACTGCAATCTTCCTACGAAAGTTCTGAACTCTTCCTCTCAAACGTCGATATTGATAATGCAGATGACTTACCGATGGATAGAGCGGCTTCAATCACCTCGATCATTTTAGAAGGAGAGCGAATTATGTTGACTCTTTATATTTGGAGATAAAAAATATTTAGAGGTGAAGGTAATTATGCTTCATTCCATCCTCTACTTTTAACTCTACCCAACTTATATTTTGATAGAAAGGATCATAATATTCGACTCTGCTTTTAAGATAACTTTCAATTCTTTCGTTCTCAAATTCATCTGAAGATTTGACTTCCATCAAAACCATACCTCTTTCAGGCGGTAATTCATTAACGGCTTCATTCAAAGTCTCGTCTATGAATTCCTCAAGTTTTAAGTTAGAATTTATTGGTTTTATCGTAGCGTAGACTGCTTTATCGTCTATAATAAGATAAGGATGATCTTCTCCATAAGGCATCCATTCAACTCTTGACTCGTTAAAATTTCCTGCTATGTACAAAGAAATTGCCTTCTCATATTCACCTGAATTCAATTCCTGTAGTGTAGCAAGAAACGGGTCCGATCCTGAAAACTTTTCAATCGAATCTACAAGTTTTTCTAGTTCAAGTTGATAAGAAACTTGCAGTTGCTTTAAAGCGGTTGGAGTTACTCCAGCCCTAGTGATTTCAAACACATACTCTTCTTCGGAATTATTTATAAGATATTCAAAAGACTTGATATCTGAAATATCATTTATGCTGACCCCTCTGTATTCAGCGAAATGCATTTCTACAAATTTTTTATCTAAAGAATACAGCGCACTACTGTAATTTTCTTCTCCTGTTCTGTTAGGCAATTCTTTGATAAAACTGTCTTCAAAAGAAAGGAAGGCTCTCAATTCTTCTTCACTAGATTTCTCCCGCTCCTCTTCAAGCCATTCTAACAGAGCGATTGTTCTATTCACTCCTATCAAATCCAAACACCTCGTTAGTGAACCGACAGTAAAATTTTCGCGTTCGATATGAAGCCTTTCAGCCGTTTTTACATACTCTAAATCAAAGTTCGCAGCCAAGAAAACACTGCGTCTTTGTGACGTAACGTTCTCGATAAAATTTTCTAGCCTATTCGTTTCTTTCAATATCTCCTCTCCACCTTGAAAGAGGTCTGTATTCGGAGATACTCCTCTCTTAGTAAACTCTTTCATCGATCCCCTGATCCGTTCAAAGGATTGATCTACCCTTTTTGGACCTTTAAAATCCTCTAGATTATAGTAAAGATAAGCTCCACCTTCTTTTTCTAGATTTATAGTGTATCCAAGACTTCTAAGTGTCTCATGTAAAGAATTCCATTCCGATCGATCAACATTTTTAGTCAAAGGCATCATCCTATCTGGAAAGAACTTCTCCTCTTCAATAGAGGAACTCATATAGAGAGGGAGGAATTCATTTTCGACCAGATACCCATAATCGTTTTCAGGTATGAATGGAAAGGACGTATATGCGTCTCTACTCAATCTAGATTTAGGATCGATGAGGATTTCCTTTTGATTACTATCATGATCTAAACCTTTATACGTGCCGGAAAGCATTCTTCTATAACGTAAATTTTCCTCAAAATTCACTAGATAGAAGAATCCATCTTTACGGATGACCCAAGAATCACTAGGGATATTCTTCATTAAGTCAAAACTGTTATGAGGGAACTCATCTTCACTATCGTTTCCTATTCTGAATACGTTCAAATGAGAAACTTCGTCTTCATCAAAAAGATACATCTGTTCAGAAGTAGAAAAAGAAGGTACCTGTGAGTACAAATTATTCTTTGAATCTGTTGTTTGATCTAAGTCTTTAGAATGCCTCATAAAAGTCAATTCTATTTCAGGTCTTATCCTTACCAGCATATGCTCCAAGATTATTTCGCTATCGGGATGTTCTACTCCTTCTAAATCGAACTTGATGGTTATTACTCTATTAGTTATCTCTTCCGATGGTATCTGCTTAGAGAGTAGAGTTTTTTCACTCGCTCCACTTTCCTCATCGGAGATATGATGAAGATTTGTAACCCCTCTTTTCGACCTAGGTTCATATCTCAACATATCTCCTTTTTTTAGCACCTCCACCACTAAATCTTGATCTTTCCAAATTTCTCCTTCTTCTATTTCAAGAGTCAACTCTGTTTTGGTTTCTGAACCATTGAAAACATTTCTTTCTAATGATGCTTTTACAATATCAAGTGGAGAAGGAGACCGCGGGCTGTAACTATCTTCTAATAGAGGTACAGGTGAAATGATCTCTGTAAAACTAGAACACGTCTCTTTTCCAAACTTTCCGGTAAATCTAGATGATGAATATCTTTCAGAAACCAGTTTTGTTTCGCCTTTGGACGATATTTCAATTTCCATCTCCGAGATATAGTAGTCAACGAATAAAGCCGTGCTGTAATGATCTTTGTATTTACTTGAAAACGGATTGACCCATTCTTGACTTCTGAATATATCCCCTCTGTAATTCCTCGTGCCCGTATCAGATATTTTCTTGAGACCAATCAATTCCTCCCCCTTATATCCCATATCCACTTCAAGCTCCATGGAATGAGAAAGGCCAGGATGCTTCAAAGATCTGCTTTCGTGGAGAGTCAAATCTCTTTTTGGAGCTGAAATCACAGGTGCTCTAAAATATCCATCTTCGCCTCTATAACTATACCCTAAAGATCTAGATTTAAAAAAACTTGATCTGCCATAATCCTCCATATTTTGGATCAGGGTATTCAATAAAAGAGCACTGATTCTGTAAAAACTAGCATCTGCATAATCTGAATAAGGCTCGTTTCGAACGTTTTGATCGCTAAGTTCATATGAAACTGTATCGAGCTCCGTTCTGATATTCTCCAGAGACGATATCGATTTTTCAAATATGATCTCATCCCACCATCCATCGACATCATCTAGGTTAGAAGAACTGACTTTTTCATTTGTAAAATCTACTGAGGCACTATTTAGATCATCCTGTTCTAAATTATCAGATAGCGGATCGCCTTCCCCACTCAAGATGTTCATGAATCTACTCTTTCTTTCCCCTTCTCTCAAACCTTTC
>CAZRWG010000014.1:0-11825 GCA_964603805.1 uncultured Thermoplasmata archaeon | reverse complement strand
TCTTCAGGAACTGATTTATCTTTGAATTTTCTTATCGATCTTCTTTTCCTTATGACCTCATCTAGCTCCATGATTCTCCTTTTGCCTATCTGAGCATCGGCATGTTTATCTTGTGTTCTCTCGCGAAGTCCTTAGCTTTTTCATATCCTGCGTCTGCATGTCTTACCACACCTATTCCAGGATCGGTCTTGAAGACTCTCTCTATGTTCTCTCTAGACTCTTTCGTACCATCCGCGACGACCACCATGCCGGCATGTGTTGAAAGTCCGATTCCGACTCCACCTCCGTTGTGTATCGAGATACTGTCGGCTCCGGCACTCGTATTCAACAGAGCGTTCAACAAAGGCCAATCCGCCACAGCGTCGCTCCCATCTTTCATGTCCTCGGTCTCTCGATTGGGGCTGGCTACACTGCCGGTATCCAGGTGATCTCTAGTTATCGATATAGGTGCTTTCAGTTCACCTTCTTTGACCATCTCGTTTATCCTTTTAGCGAACCTTTCTCTTTCACCGTAACCGAGCCAACACACTCTAGCGGGTAGACCTTCCCAAGGCAGGTTTTCTTGAGCAAGATCGATCCAATTCACCAATTGTTCGTTGTCGGAGAACAGTTCCTTCACAACTTCGTCTGTCTTCAAAATATCTTGAGGATCGCCAGATAAAGCCATCCATCTGAAGGGACCTCTACCCTCGCAGAACATCGGTCTTATATAAGCGGGTACAAAGCCCGGGTATTCGAACGCGTTCTCGAATCCTGCTTCATAAGCCTGCCCTCTCAAATTGTTACCGTAGTCGAAAGCTATGGAGCCTTTTTCTTGCATCTTCACCATGGTCTTACAGTGGAGCTTCATCGATTCCATGCTCCTCTCTTTATACTCCTCAGGATCGGAGTCTTTGATGTCCAACGCTTCCTCATATGTCATGCCCTTGGGGAAGTATGACATCGCATCGTGAGCGCTAGTCTGATCGGTAACCATGTCTGGTATTATATCTCTATCGAGTAGTTCTGGATGTGTTTCAGCAGTATTTCCGATAAGGCCGACTGCCTTTGCCTCTTCTTCCTCTTTAGCATTTTTACAGACTTCTAGTGCCTCATCTAAGTCTTCAATAACAATGTCACAATAACCTGCTTTCAACCTCTTTTCCGCCCGTTCCGGATTAATCTCAACGACCAAAGCGACGCCTCCATTCATCTTGATAGCAAGAGGCTGAGCACCTCCCATCCCTCCTAATCCTCCGCTCAGACAGAATTTTCCATCGAGTGTTCCATCATAATGTTTACGTGCTGCAGCAGCGAAGGTTTCGTAAGTACCTTGGATTATCCCCTGAGTCCCTATATAACACCAGCTCCCTGCGGTCATCTGACCATACATCATCAGGCCTAGATCCTCCAGCTCGTAGAATTTATCCCAGTTGGACCACTTGGGTACAAGATTTGAATTGGCTATCAAAACTCTAGGTGATCTTTCATGGGTTTGAAATATCCCTACAGGTTTACCACTTTGGACGAGCAGAGTCTCGTCGTTTTCCAGTCCTTTTAAACTCTCAACTATCTGTTCATAACATTCCCAATTGCGCGCAGCTTTTCCGGAACCGCCGTAAACTATGAGATTATCGGGATCTTCTGCATTTTCAAGATTATTTTTCAATTGCCTTAGCATTGCTTCCTGTTTCCAACCCTTACAGGTCAATTCAGGACCTCGAGGGGCTTTTATATTGGCCATATTAAACACCTATATTCCTTTTGTTGAGTCATAGAAGAAAAAAGTATAAAAAATTAGTCATCAGGATGAATTTTGGTGTTACTAATAACGTCAATCGTCAAAAAGAGTATGAAGATTTTCTATGATATCTTCGGGGATAAGACCCCACTTCATCTCATCAAAGGCTTTATCTCCAGCTCTACATGTCATGTAGCTTCCTATTCTACCAGCGTTGAAATCTTCTACGCCCTTGCTCATCAATGCTCCTATAACTCCCGATAATACGTCTCCAGTGCCACCGACAGTCATTCCGGCATTTCCGAAATCGTTCCACCTATAGTCTTCCCCTTTGGTAATGTAGTCTTTCCTGCCTTTGACAACGAGCACTACTGATTGTTTTTTTGCGAACTCGTCAGCTTTTTCGTCTAAATCTTTTACTACTTTTTCATCGATCAACATCTCAAATTCGCCACGATGAGGCGTGAGAACGGCCTGTGGTACAACTTCAGTGTTCTCATCTACAGCTTTAAGTCCGTCGGCGTCGATTACCATCGGAATTTCTATTTCTTCAATTAACATCTTCACTGCCTTTATGGTCTTATCACTATCGCCTAGCCCTGGTCCGATAACTATAGAATCACATCTCTCTGCAAGAGACAAAATCTTTTCCACGTGGTCTTTTCTTAGTATATTGCCATCCAATGGATGAACTAAAAAATTCGGAGAGTAAGAGGAAACGATATCCTTTATCGAAGAGGGTACAGCTAAATGAACAAGATCTACACCAGTCCGATAAGCTGCTTTAGCGGCTAGGGCAGGCGCACCATAATAAGGTCCTCCACCTATTATGAGCATCCTGCCATTTTCTCCTTTATGAGAGTCTTCTCCTGCGAAGGGGTAGAGTAGCATTTCACCCGGTCCTGTATGGGTAAGGGCCATTTCCGGTATACCTATATCAACAACTTCTATCTTTCCTGAGTTTTTAACGTTCATCCTCTCTTTAGCATCGTGAAACGTTACCGTGACCTGAGGACTGACTTGGATATCAGATCCAAGACCGCTAGGCACATCTACTGAAACCACGGGATTCTCTAACTCATTTATCTTTTCTATTACTGATCTATATGGTTCCCTGATTTTACCTTTCACTCCAGTTCCCAACATGGCATCCACTATTATCGTATTGTGGTCTAAATCGGACCACTCCAATCTCTCGATAACATCTCCGTCGAACTCTTTGAAATTTTCCTCGGCGATGCCGCTCCTGATTTCATCTCTACTTTTAACCAAATAGACTACTATATCTGCATCTTCCCATCTCCTTCTTAAATATCGGGCCGCAACGTAGGCATCTCCTCCATTATTTCCCGTTCCACATATGAAAAGAACTGGTCTTTCAGAAAATTTTTCTGATATCACATCGGCCAACTTTCTACCGGCATTTTCCATAAGTTCTTCAGCGGGAACTCCTCTATACTCAGCATTCCTATCGATAACTGCCACTTCTTCAAAGGGTATCATGATGATTTCATAAGAGATGTTAAAGCATAAAAAATTTCGGAGTTCATATCCTCGGTCCTATCATGGACCACATCAGTAAAAATAGGACCAACAGAGCCAATGCATAAGTTATTCCCGATGATAATTTTTCTCCTACTTCCTCATTTAATCCTAGTTTTTCGGATAGAGCCTCAACTCCGTCTCTGAATAGATGTCCTCCATCGAGAGGTACCGCAGGCAGAGCATTAAATAAACCCAGCAGTATATTCAACCAGAATACCCAATAGAGAGAGTTAGCTATGAGCCAAAATGAGCTCGTAGGTAATATGGATAGAGGACCACTTATCTCGTAAAGCCCGGTAATCTCTTCAGGTACAGGTGATAATCCGAGTAAAGGAAGGGAAATGTAGGTGGCGGCATTTTGGAAGTAAAATCTCATCGGCTGTAATCCCGTTTCTCCTGCCGTAATAGGTCTAGAAAGCAAGTTAGGTATCCAATTAGCATCCTCATAAACTATGCCAAAGTATTGAATATTTATTCCCATCCTACCGTCTTCTAGAGTCAAATTTGCATATTTTTTTTCGTATTCAGAATTATCTTTCTGCCAATACGTCAATTCTATTTTTTGATCTTCAGTCTTTTCTTTTAATATATTATTGAGGTCATTTCTATTACGGATCGTTTCATTATCGATCTGATATAGTATTATGCTAGTCTCTAATCCTGCATCCTTAGCTGGAGAACCCTCCGCTATTCCAACTACTACTAATCCCACATTCACATCTTCATGACGATAATCTTTACCTCTCCTTATCCTTACATCTACTTTTCTCAAAACTTTTTCGTTCTCTTCATTCGTTTCTGTAATGTCTATATCTATGGATTCCATGTCCCTAATGCCTGTTATCTCCTCTTCACCGATTTTCACAATCTGCTCGTAAGACTGCATATTTGCATCCGCAGCAGGGGTGTCTTCAAAAACACCTCTTATCATAACGCCATCTTCTTCCGCAGATACCGAGCCCATAAAAAACATCGAAAAAATGAGAATCAAAACAATCGCAAGAACGATATTTGATGTCGCTCCAGCAGCGAACATACGGTCCCTTTTAATCCTTTCTGTTTTTTCTAATTCGTCTTCATCGGGTTCAACAAAAGCTCCTAGAGGAACTACTAGAAATATGAGCCCTAAGGATTTTATCTTCACATCTGCCACTCTAGAAAGTATACCATGGGAGAATTCATGAACAATTATTCCTACAGCTAAACTCAATATACCATATCCTACAGGGATGAAAGGGTTGACACCAGGAATCACGAGGATCTCTTCAGCCTGAGGGGCATGCTCGGCAGGTATAGCTGTTGCCATATACGCGTTGAAGGCTACTAGTAGGAAGATCAGGATCATAGCTATACCTACGATAACTAGCCCTATACTACCATATATCTCCCAAAACCGTTTCTTTTGAGCAATTTTTTCAATCAGATCTCTACCCTTCTTTGTTTTCCACATCAATAGGGGGCCGGAAAGCTCCATACCTAATGGCTCTAATAATCCAAGTTTGTCTAATGTGAACGAGATTCCTATAAAGCCGAAAATTAAGATCAGCGCCCAGAAAATTCCCGAACTTATCATTTGACAACACTTCCCCGTATCATTTTTACGATCATTTTTCCGTTAATTAATTCAACAGGAGCACCAATATAAATGATGTGGTTCCTAAGACAAGCATCGGTAGGGAAACAAACTTTGCTAATTTTCTATTGTAAGCTCTAGCGATCAATATTTTAGAAATCGATCCCAGTCCGAAGGCGAGGAGCATAGTCGACAATGCTGTTAAGGCGCCTATTTCTCCTGCTATATAGAGAGAAGATATAGAAGCAGAAACTGAGGTAGTTGAGATCAAACCGCCGATAGAAACGACGTAAACACCTGTACCACCCACATGATTTTGTAATAAATAGCTCGAGATCCATATCAAGCTGAAAAGAAGCGCGAATTTAGCGGCAGGTATCAATGCAAATGGGGTTCCTAGGTCTACTTCTAGAAAATCTAGATCGTTAGAGTCTTCTTTTTTATTCCTCCTTGAAAGCAAAAGAAAAACTGCTGTCAGTAGCAGAAACAAACCGATCGGTAAAATAAATTCCCTAGCTAAACTATATCCTGCAACTGTAAATATTATGATATAATCTTTTATAAACATAGATGTATTAGAAAGGAGGATACTAACTACAGAGCTGTTCAATCTTTTAGTGATTTTTTTTGATTTCTCTGATACTGAGGCGGTAGCTGCTGCAGAACTTACAAATCCACCGATAAACGCAGATATTTGTAAACCCTTTTTAGCTCCATACAAATTCATTATTACGTAACTCAAAAAAGAGATAGTAGAAACGAAAAGAATCATGATTAGGGCTTGGAGTGGATCAAAGACACTACCAGGACCGATAAGAGGATGGATTGGACCTAAAGTATAAGTTATCGGGACTAAGATCATGCCGACGATCAAAAATCTTACAGCACTCAATAGATCTTTTTTTGATAAGATCTCAGCAAAGCTATGAAGTATCTTTTTTGAAGAAGCTAATAATAACACAGAAAAACCACTTATACATCCCAATATAGGTTGACCGAGCCCGAAAACCATCCCCGTCAAGAAAACCAATAATAATGCGCTAGAAGTTGTTAATCCTACTGAGCCTTTTGGTCTGCGTAAAATGGGAAGAGAGATGAAAAGAAGAGAAAAGATTAGAACATTGATAAGCAATAATTCTACTTCATTTTTAAAGACTGAAGTCATCAAGAAGCCCACTATTGAGACTAAAGCAAAAGTTCGAATACCGGCCCCTTTTATCTCATCTTCTTTAGTAGCTCTACTCGTTCTCTCAAAACCGATTAAAAGGCCGATCGATAGGGCTAATAGGAATGAGATTATATTTGTTGATGTTATTGAGATTACCATTTAAGAGGATTATGAGTTGATAGGAGTTTAATTTTTTTGATTGTTGCCCCTACTTTAGAAATCAAAAGCTTTAAATACATCTGAAACATATCTTTACAACAAGAATATAACAACGTGAGTTTGTATAGTTAGTTGGTGAAAAATATGAAAAAGAACGAGAAAGTGTTAAAAGTCGCTGAAGCTCAGTCTAGTGACGTCGGAAGAGGATTAGCTAGGATAGATCCAGAAGTCAAGGAAAAATTAGGTCTTAAAAGTGGTGATATAATCCTTATCCACGGTGATGACTTAACCGCCGCAAAAGTATGGGCTGGTGATGAGAGTGATAGGAATACAGGGATAATCAGGATTGATGGTCCGACAAGAAGGAATGCAAGTGTTAAGATAGATGAAAAGGTCGGTATCGAAAAAGTAGAGACCGTTCCAGCAAATAAAGTCACTTTCGCTCCTACTCAACCTGTAAGACTCATGGGGGGTGAAGAATATTTGAGAAAACAGGCTTTGAGGGATAGACCGATCACCAAAGGAGATACTATCACACTCAATATCATGGGTAATAAAATTGAATTGGTAGTTAAATCTTTCTCACCTTCTAAAAAGGCTGTTATCATAAAACCCGAGACCACAACAGTGAATATTTCAGATAAACCTATCAGTAAAGAAGAGATCGCTAGAGCTCCAAGGGTTTCTTATGAAGATATCGGAGGTTTGGAACAAGAAGTCGAGAGAGTAAGAGAGATGGTCGAACTCCCTTTACGACATCCTGAACTTTTCGACAAAGTGGGAGTGGAAGCTCCCAAAGGCGTCTTACTTCAGGGGCCTCCCGGGACGGGTAAAACATTGATGGCAAAGGCAGTCGCGAGTGAAACCGACGCTAACTTTTTCACCATAAGCGGTCCCGAGATAATGTCCAAGTACTATGGAGAAAGTGAAGGAAAATTGAGAGAAATATTTGAAGAAGCTGAAGAAAACCAACCTTCTATAATATTCATTGATGAATTAGATTCCATCGCACCGAAAAGAGATGAAGTCTCTGGTGAGACCGAAAGAAGGGTCGTAGCGCAACTTTTGTCCCTTATGGATGGTCTAAAAGCGAGAGGTAAAGTAATAGTTATAGGAGCTACTAACAGAGCCCATGCTTTGGACCCTGCTTTGAGAAGACCAGGGAGATTTGATAGAGAGATAGAGATAGGGATGCCCGACCGTGAAGGTAGAAAAGAGATCCTTGAAATACACACTAGAGGCATGCCTCTATCCGACGATGTAGATCTTGAGGAGCTAGCTGCACACACACATGGCTTTGTCGGGGCTGATATTGAAGCTTTGGCAAAAGAATCGGCTATGAATGCACTTAGAGATGTACTTCCAGACATAGATTTGGAGGCCGAAAAAGTACCCTCAGAAGTGATGGAAGATATAGAAGTCAATAATGAGCACGTTAATCAGGCATTACGAGAGATGGACCCCTCAGCGATGAGAGAAGTAGTGATAGAGACACCAGACGTCACATGGGAAGATGTCGGTGGATTAGAAGAAGCAAAGCAAGAATTGAGAGAATCGGTCGAATGGCCTTTACAATATGAGGACCTATTCGACCATATGGATGCAGAGGTGCCCAAAGGTATTCTACTGAGAGGGCCTCCTGGAACCGGTAAGACGCTCATCGCGAAAGCGGTTGCTAATGAAAGCGAAGCCAACTTTATATCAGTCAAAGGCCCTGAATTTTTCTCTAAATGGGTAGGTGAAAGCGAAAAGGCAGTGAGAGAGACTTTCAGGAAGGCTAGACAGGCCGCACCTACGATAGTGTTCTTTGACGAAATAGATGCATTGGCCCCAGAGAGAGGCTCTAGTTCTGATTCTAACGTTTCAGAGAGAGTAATATCACAATTGTTGACTGAATTAGATGGCCTTGAGGCACTTCATGACGTTATTGTAATCGGGGCTACGAATAGACCAGAACTGATAGACCCGGCTCTTTTAAGACCAGGTAGATTTGACAGAAGTATAAATATAGGTCTACCCGATCAAGAGACTAGAGAAGAGATATTCAAGATCCACATGAGAGATAGACCGATAGACAATGATGTTGACTTCAGTGAATTGGCTAGGAAAACAAAAGATATGAGCGGTGCAGATATAGCATCCATATGTAATGAAGCAGTGATGCTTTCAATCCGTGAAGCGGTTCAAAGCGGAAAAGGTAAGGACGAAGAAGAAATAAGTAAGAGCAAGATAAAACAGAGACATCTCCAAGAAGCATTAAAGAAGGTCAAGAAAAAGAAAGAAGAAAGCGAGGAGAGCAAGGATTTTGGTGAAAGACCTAGAGCTTACCACTGACCAAAACCTTTTATCCTTCCTTTTGAACGTTAATTTTATTAGAACTAGTCTTCATACTCTTATGTGAGTTTGATGGGTATAACCTATCCTGAAAAGAACTCTGATGAGATTCCACTCGATTCTAATGAAAATCTCTTGCTTCCAGAGCAGTATTATGAAGATATCAAGAAGGACTTAAATTTTGATCTTAGAAGATATCCTTCCCCTACCTCTAAAGAATTGAGAAAAAGGCTCTCTAATTATTATGGATTAAATCAGGAACAGATCGTAATAGATAACGGGTCTGATGCAGTTTTAGATACTATCTGCAAAACTTTCGTTTCTAAAACTGGTACATTAGGATATTTTCATCCTTCTTATGAGATGTATTCTTTTTTTGCCTCTCGAAATGATAGAAAATCCATTGAGATACCGTTAGATCCAGATTTTACTATTCCTCTGAATATAGATTTTCTCAGTGAGATGGAGGTTATTTTTATTTGTTCACCAAACAATCCCTCAGGTCTAACCGTAGAGCGGAAGAAGATCATATCTTTACTTGAAGAAATTGACCTCGTAGTTATAGATGAAACATATGCAAAATTTTCTAAAGAGGATAACATCTATCTTTTAGAAGAATATGACAATTTAATAATAGTTAGGACTTTTTCCAAGGCCTGGGGTCTTGCAGGTATCAGAGTCGGTTACGCATTGATGTCGGCAGAAAAAAGTATAGAATATCTCGAAAATATGTTACCATATAATGTTAATAGTATATCTTCAGCAGTTGCGTTGTCTGCTTTAGATAAACATTCTCAGGTGGAAGAATCAATAAATAAAACTATAGTGGAAAGGGAAAGACTCTCTGAAAAGTTAGAAGAGATGGGTTTCAACCCTTTTCCCTCAGATACAAACTTTTTGCTATGTAAAAAACCAGCCTTTATAGAAACATCTAGATTACACAATGAACTACTCGAGCGAGGGTTTAGGATAAGAATATTTGAAGAACCAAGACTTAAAGATCATATCAGGATAACGGTAGCAGATAGGGAAACTAATAATCAACTCATAGAAATCTTAGAAGAAATACTTTAAAATAGGCTAAATATCGATATGATTCCTTACGGAAAAGGGAACTCATATACCACCTAAAAAAAGAAGATCTGATAGGTAAATTATGTAGAATTCAGAAATAGAAAAAAGTTTATGTCTTCAATCAACCCAATGGGAAGACCCCACTTTCGCTGTCCTCTTCAGAACGAAAACCAGAGTTAGGACCTTTTGAGAAAATAGATATTATAAACAATACAGTGAAGATTATAAGAAGAAAATATCCAACGATACCTAAAGGAAGGATATTCAAAAGAGATAAAATCCAAATTAGAGCTATGATTATTCCGGATATTATGTAAATTTTTACTATGTTAGGATGCACTTTTTAACCTAATTATTAATTCTTACTAGGAGATTATAAATTTTATCATACTAAATCTAGATCTTATGTAATCTCCAACGACCTATGTATAGATCGATATCTCCGTCTCCATCGGGATCAAATCTCACCGTATTTTTTTCACCATTTCCATCAAGATAATAGAATCTAAAATCCCCTATACTCTTACTTTCAGGGATCAATATCAACTTTTGACTCTCTAGTCTTTCTTTGAATGTTAGTTTTAAAAGACCGCATTCCATCTCGATCTCAGCCTCTTTAACCCCTCTGTAGGATCTGTAGTTTCCAGTCAGCCTTTCCATCCTTTTTTTCCGGGCGAAGAAAGGCAGTTCTCTAGCTTTTTTACCTTTCATTATAGCCAAAATGGCTTTACCTACTTCCTCCATGGAAAATGAAGGTGAGGTATTAGCGAGGAGAGTAACGCCAAGATCATCCATGAACCCAATGTATCCACTAGCTACTGCTATTGATCCACCATGACCTATCAATTCTTCACCTAAAAATTCATTGACTGCCCAACCGTATCCATATTTGCCTATCTCACTTTCTACATACCCTGTATGGGCTTTTTCTAGTAGTTCCTCATCTATTATCTTGTTTCCTTTAAATTTACCACCATTCATGTTCATTATCACATAATTAGCTAACTCTTCTACTGAGCTCAGCAGACCGCCTGATGCATATCCCACTTCATCGTTAGGATAAGAAGTTCTCTCCGGTTTGTCCTCTCTGATGAAATATGGTGTCATATAATCGTCTTCTTCTCTGTATTCAAAGGTAGAATTTTTCATGTTTAATGGCTTGAGAATATTCTTTTGAATATATTTCGAATATTTAATACCAGTTATATCTTCAATAATCAATCCTAATAGTTCGTATCCTGAGTTGAAATAGAAAAAGATATCTTCTCCCTGGTCTACAATCTCGTCCTTAGCACCATTAAGATGTGTGTAAAAATCATCCCATCCACCCATGGGAAGACCTCTTTCGTCCATCTCGATCAACCTATCTATCATCGCTTCAGCCACACCCAAAGAGGGCATACCCGAAGAATGAGTTAAAAGTTGATGAACTGTCACTTCTTTGCCCCAATCTATGGGAAGATATTCATCGATTCGATCGTTTAAATCTAGATCTCCATCAGCTACTAATTGCAGTATTGCCAATCCAGTGAATGATTTCGTGCAAGAACCGATCCCGTATAACGTTTTGGGGGTGGCTGGAAGATTATTTTTCAAATCCCTAGAACCAAAACCCCTCGAATATACGATATTTTGATCTTTCACTATCGATAGACTCAACCCAGGAACTTTTACTTCATTCATCCATTCAGAAATAAAATTCTCTAATTTTTCTTCCTTATTTTTTGAAATTCTCATCGCCTTTTCATCCATCTTTATCGCCCTTTATACAGAAAAAAAGTAGATATTAATAAATCTAAGCCAAGAACTCTATTCATTATAAACTATCAAAGTTTATAATCGTCTACTATTTCGTCAGGATCGTGCTCGTCTAATTCTCTTTGTAGTCTCAATAACCTTCCTTTAGAAGGGATCTTTCTCTTATCTTCTTTTCTCCAAAAAACCTGGTCCAATAAGATGATAAGAATAACAGCCGCAACTGTAAAGAGCCACCAATAATCCTTCAGTCGTATTGAGTTTTCTTCGGTTTCAGAGAAGGCAAAATAACCCCCAGAATAAAGTGTTAGTACTGAAAGAAAGATGATAGATACAAAAATTATTACTATAAAGGCATTCTTTTTGGAGACCATATATTTTCACATTTATGTGTTGATAAGGACATTTCAGTTAAAGATATATTAATTCTTGCCCATATCTTGAATAATCGGCCTTAAAAATTCATTAAAAACCGAAACTTTCTTGTATAGGATGAC
>CAZRWG010000013.1:0-12392 GCA_964603805.1 uncultured Thermoplasmata archaeon | reverse complement strand
ACCGTTTATTTTTTATATATCATAACAATAGCCTTTCTCCCTAGGTGCATAAGATGTCTAATGATGTTGAAATACCGGATGAAGTTGATTCTATAGCGTTGAAATTTTTAGATATCAAAGGCAAACCGAGAGAAATACGGATACCTCCAGAAACTTTTGACGTTGTAAAAGAAGAAGGAATGAGTTTCGATTCTTCCAACCTTGGCTTTTCAGATGTTTCTGAAAGTGATATGATAGCTGTTCCAGAACCTTCTACCATGAAGATTATCGACCATGGAATCGAAAAGGTAGCTGTTTTTCTGTGTGAGATGAGATGGCCTGATGGCACCCCCTTCGAAGGGGATCCAAGATATCTTTTGAGGAAGACAATGGAAGAATTATCGAAAAAAGGAATAGATATACAAATCAAGCCTGAATACGAATTTCATATTTTAGATAGAGATAATTTTGAACCGATAGATTCTGGTCATTACATAGATGGCAGGACCGACCACATACGTATGGTGGGAGAGCTATCTAAAGCAATGAATGAATATGATTTTAAAGTTGAAAAGATCCATCACGAAGTCGCTCCAGGTCAATACGAAATAGAACCTCTACCTTATGATGATCCTCTAAAAGCGGCGGATGAATTCATTTTCATCAGGGAGATCGTAAAAGAAAAAGCTGCGGAAAACGGAGTCTTTGCAACTTTCATGCCGAAGCCTTTAGCAGGAGAGGCAGGAAACGGTTTTCATGTACATATGGCCTTATATGAAGAAGGAGAATACATGTTTTCCTCAGATGACCTGACTGAGGAGGCTGCAGGTTTCCTTGGAGGACTCTTAAATCATGCTAAAGCTCTATCTGCAGTAGTGTCACCCACTATAAATTCATACAAGAGACTAGTTCCCGGTTATGAAGCTCCGGTTTACATCTCATGGGGTGGAGAAAATAGAAGCGTATTGGTGAGGATTCCTGCTTACGGTACCGAAGAACAGAAAAAGGGAAGGATAGAATATAGAGCCGGAGACGCTTCCGCAAACATCTACTTCATGTTGAACTCGTTGATCCGAGCTGGATTAGATGGGATGAAAAATTCCGCAGACCTTGGTGAAGAAGTTACAGACGATCTCTTTACAGTTGATGACGAAGATATCAAAGATATGGGTATTGGATTCTTACCAGCAAGTCTTTCCGAGGCCCTCGATGAATTGGAAAGAGATGAAGTAGTCAAAAATTCACTTGGCGAGTCTTACAAACATTACCTAGACATGAAAAGAGAAGAAGTGAGTCAATTTAATCAAGATATAACGGATTGGGAACTACGGAATTATCTAGATTACTGATATTTCAACTCGTTATGGAGGAATATGTAAATCTTTACTATTCCCACAATTCCGATAACAATAGCTGCATTCAGAAAAAGAATAGAGAAGTCCTCAATAGTTTGATATAAAATATAACCTGTGAGTAAAAACAGCAATAGTGGAATCACACCTTTGATGTAGCTGGATTTGGTTCCTTCACTGATTTTCATCATCCGTTGACTTTTTAGATGTTCATTTATCTTGGAGGTAGATTCTTCCATATCTGAAACGATATTGGAGAATTCCTCTATATTCTCTGAGATGTTATCTTTGTCTATATTGATTTTAAAAGTACTGAGCATGGCAAGCCCCGATTCGAATATCACAGCTCTGAAATCTTCTTCATTCTTTTTTATCAGTTTGTTGAGTTTCATAGCAACTTCACTTGAAAAAAGATCATCGATTTTATCATCATCTATTTTCCTTTTGCTGTAAACATTGAGATTATATTTCTCAATATTTTTAATGTTCAATTCTTCCGTATTTTCCGGCTGATTAACTTCAGAAGTGTTTATGATAAGATCGCTCGGTAGCTCTATTTTATTTTCAACAGCAAATATGGTCTTAGCTGGACTCTTTCTTCCACCTCTGTCGGGATGAACGTACACTCTTCTTCCGACTATTTCCCCAAAAAGATTCGGCCAATCTGAAAGAAGATTCAAACTTTTTTTAACTTCTAAATCTTCATCTTTAGAAACTTTATTATAAACATCCCAAATCTTCTTTCCTAGCTTATGATTATAGATGATCCTCAACAGATAAAAAATTCCTATCACGATTATGATAAGGCTTCCTAATATCTCTAGCCAACTCGGCAACATATTTTTACTCAATAATCATATCCTTTCATCTCTTCTTCTGAAAAATCTACTCCTAAAGTCAAAGCAATCCTATTGACAAAGTTGAAGTAACTAGATATCATCGCGATGTTCAAGATTTCCTTATCTGAAAAGCCAAGATTTCTGAGTTCATCTATTACCTCTTTTCCGACGGAATCAGGCTTTTCAGTCGCTCTTTTCGCGAACTCCAACATTTTTTTCTCCTTCTCTGAGATATCAACACTTTCGTAATCTACTTTAAGTTTTTTTATTTTTTCTTGATTCTTCCAAAAATGATTTAGAGCTTCAGCGTGATGGTTAACACAATAATCGCAGCCGTTTATCGAAGAGACTATAACGCCTATCATTTCACACTTTTCTCTGCTCAGACTTCTATCTTTGAACATTATCGAGAGATAAAGATTTAGGTGGTGATCCATGGCTTCAGGCATCAAACTTTGAACCTTCATGATATTCGATAACTTTCCTCTCTGCTCTCTGATTTTATCATAGATTTCTTTTGTTTTTCCTTCTGCTTCATCGTAATCTATTTCCTCTATCCAGGACATATTTCCATTATCTAATTGAAAACTTGGTATATTAACATGATGCCTATCCTGCTGCTCGTTTATATGGTTAACATCAGATACTTTATTTTTATAAATAGATTCCAAATTTTTTCGAGTAATCTTGATAAACTTTTTAATATAGCATGATATTATACAACTGAAATTGGAGGGCTCACTATGGAAATAGATATAGAAGAATTGGTGCCCGAAACCATCGCTGGCTATTGTGGACTTTTAACCCCTCTTATAGGGTATGTTTTAATAATCATATCAATAGCAATGCATCGTGACTTTAGACTGACTAAAAGCTCTTTGAGTGATCTAGGAGAAGTAGGAGTTGCATACAATAATGTTTTTAACTTCGCACTTATAGTCTCAGGAATATTATTTTTAATATTCGTTTTAGGAATGCTGAGAAGGACTGAGACTAGAGTAGGAGATATTGGGATCTTTGGTCTAGCGATAGGTGCTATATTTTTAAGTCTGACTGGTATTTTCCCGAAGAGCACTTCTCCACATATGTTGATAGCTGTACTATTTTATTCTGTTTCTATAGGCGGTTTGATACTATATGGTTTGGACAAGTTCTTGGAATTTGAACCAGTTTGGGCTGTACTAATATGGTCGTCTTTAGGATTCACCGCGATAGCGATAGGTCTTGTTTCCACACTTTCCCCTGAAGGGATCGCTATTTATGAGATAATAGGTACTATCCCGATGATTCAATTTAGCTTGGTCTTTGGTACCCATCTTCTAACTGAATGATATACAACCTAGAATAGAATATCTTGTTACAGGTATACAACACTAAAATAACAAGACTAAATTTTTCCTTTTATCTCATCAAAAGTTCAAATCCCCGGATTCAAGCTGTTTTTTGAGTTGTTTTCTCATCTTTCGGTTTCCTGAGAATCCCTTGATTGCTTTTTTCGTCTTTTTGTAATGTGATAATAATTCTCTGATATCTTTAGGCCTTCTTCCGCTCCCTCTAGCTATCCTTTTTACTCGATCTCCTTTGATCTGATTCGGATTTTCCATCTCATCTTCAGTCATACTATCCATTATGATCCTGAACTCGTCCAGTTTTTCCTGTGTATTCATGATCTCCTCTTCTGAGATAGAGCTTGGTCCCATCGGCAACATGTCAACTATCTTCTGAAGAGGCCCTACGCCTGTTAGCATCTCCATCTGCTCGTACATGTCCTTCAGGTCGAAATCACCGGCTAGCATCTTCTTGGCGGTTTCCTCTGCCTTCTCTTCGTCTATAGCCTCTTCGGCTTTTTCTAGAAGTTTTTCTATGTCTCCCATGCCGAGAAGTCTTGACGTAAAACTTTTTGGATCGAATTCTTCCAGATCCCTTATCCTTTCACCAGTGCCAATGAAAGCTACTGGAGCGTCGGTTTCGGCAACAGCGCTGAGAGCACCTCCGCCTTTAGCAGAGCCATCCATCTTAGTAATGATGGTCTTTGTGACGTCAACAGCGTCATGAAAAGCCTTCGCCTGCGGGCCTGCTTGCTGCCCTATAGAAGCATCGACCGTGAGGATCACTTCGTCTGGCTCAGCAACGTTTTTGATAAGTTGAATTTCTCTAATCAATTCATCCTCTAACGAATGTCTTCCTGCGGTATCTATTATGACCACGTCGTAATCTTCGAATTTTTCTATCCCTTCACGGACTATCTTTGGTGCTTTCTCTTCGTCTGGGTCTCCGTAAACCGGAACACCTGCATCTTCAGCCACCTGAGACAGTTGATCGTAAGCCGCAGGCCTATGGGTGTCTCCAGCGATCAAAGCGGTGTTTAGGCCTCTTTTCTGAAAATATGCTGCTAGTTTACCACATGTTGTTGTCTTACCTTGACCGTAAAGACCGACCATCATAATGGTCTGTGGTTTGAGTTCAAGCTCCACGCCATCTCCCAATATCTTCACGAATTCTTCATGGATTATGTTAATAAGGTGTTCTCTTGGACTCATACCAGAAGGAGGTTTTTCCTCTATACCTCTTTCCTTAATCTTTTCGGTAAGCTCTAGAGCCAATTGGACTTCAATGTCCGCTTCTATCATAGCCCTTTGTATATCTTTGCTGATATCTTTGATGAGATTTTTATCTACATGACTGGCTTTGGTGACTTTTTCAACTGCATTTCGTAGTCCGTCTTTAAGATTTTCAAGGGCCATGGAAAATAGAATTCTGTAGGAGGGTTATTAATATTTTTGGTTTTGACTTTCATAGAGGCCGAAAAGGTAATGTACTCTTGATTCATTATTGTGATGATGGGTATGGCTGAAGAAGAGGAGGAAGAAGAAGGAAGAACCACTTTCAACAGCATAAGAGGAATGGATGTATATGACGCCGATGGAGAGTCCTTTGGACACGTACATGATATAGAGATCAACAAAACAACTTTGAACCCTACAAAATTGATTATTCACAAAGGATTTTTTGGAGAGTATATGAGAATCAATCTTAAGTACATAGATAAGATCACCTCTAAGGCAATACATCTTTGGATAAGCCCTGCAAAGAATCTTAGAGGTACTAGAGTGATCGATATAAATGGAGACGATATAGGATCGGTCAAAGAGGCCGAAAAGGGAAAAGAGGGAAGTTTAGAATACATAAGAGTTGAAACAAGGGTGATAAGAACTAAAGATGATGAGGAGCACCAGATAGATACGTATGCTGTACCCATGTTATCTTTTGAAGATATGAGTGTAACTTTACCTACGCCGCTCGATGAGGGAGATGTAGCTACGAGGATGGATATGATCAAGGAGGATATTTACATAGAAGCTAATGACATATTAGACGTCGGTAAGGACTGTGTTCGGCTTAAGAAAAGAAAAGAAGAATATATTAAGTGAAAGTATTAACCATCGGGTAAAAGAGACAGGCTTCGAAAACCTGTAAAATGAGAAAAAATACAGATTAGAAAATCGAATAATATGAAAAAATAAGAGGTGATTCTACATGAGCGAGATTGAGAAACTTCGAAAAATAGTGAGAGATGTAGATGAAACATTGGAAGATAAAGACATGGTTCGTGAATTAACGATGAAATCCTCTAGAGCTATAAGGAGGATATCGAAAGATGTGATACAGGATATCCATAGAGATAAAGATATTGATACACCTTTAAAAGATGTTCAGGAAGAAATAAACAAGCTTAAAAGCATAATCGAAGGTCATCCTGAATTACATCACTCTGGCTTTCTAAGGAATGGATATCAGGAATATGCCGAGGCTCACATATTAGTTTCTATTTCTGAGGGAAAAGAACCTAAAACTCCAGACGAACTAGATATAACACCTAGTTCCTATGTTCTTGGGTTAGCTGATGTGGTTGGCGAACTTAGAAGGATGATATTAGACGCCCTGACGGAAGGAGAAATAGAAAGGGCAAAAGAACTTCTTGAAAAAATGGAAGATATTAAAGATATGATAATGGATTTCGACTATCCTAAAGCTATAGTTCCGATAAGGAATAAACAGGATACTGCTAGAGCGTTGGTGGAAAAAACTAGAGGCGATATAGCCAACTCAGTAAGGAATAAAAAACTAACTGATAAGATGGATGAACTCATGGACCAACTCGAGTGAAAAATACAGGTTCACTCACACTTTCTCTCTCTTACAAATATGATCTCCTCTTCATATTCAATTTTAAAAACTCTATGGTATGGTATTTGAGCTTCTTTAGTCTTTATAAAAGAACGATTCAGATCTTCGATTTCGGAACCACTCATAATTCTGTAATCCCCTGGAGCTCCCCGATGAACATAGTAGATTTTTGCCTCATCTAGCGAAGTTTTATATCTCCACTTTAATTCATTGAGGATATCTCGAGGAGTTTCCATAATCATCTTTAACACAGGAATAAAGATAAAAAGTTATCCTAATTCTGTATAAAAAGGTAGAATACAGCAAAAAATAAAAAAATATGAAGCAGATACCGTCTACATGACAGAAAATATCAAATGGGGAGAGATGAACAGATGGGAGCTAGACCAGAGGTCCGAGATGATCGATACCGCGATATTACCTATCGGGAGCTTAGAGCAGCACGGCCCTCACCTTCCGTTAGATACTGATTCTTTTGATGCGGAATATATCGTAAAAAAGGCCGTTGAAAAACTCGATCCTCCTAGGCCGCCAATATTGCCTACGATACCTTATGGTATCAGCGATCATCATATGTCTTTCCCAGGCACTGTAACTTTGAGTCCAGATACTTTAGAAGATATCATAGTGGATATAGGCCGGTCGATTCTACAGCACGGTTTTTTTAAACTGTACATCTATAACGGACATGGAGGTAACGAATCTTCAATAAGGACCGCCGCTCAAAAACTAAAAAAAGAGACCGGAATGCTGGTGGTTACGGATTCATTCGAGAGCTTTTCTCCTGAAGCACAAGATCTTGTTGAAAGCGATAACGACGTACACGCTGGAGAATTTGAAACGTCACTCGTTCTAGCCTCTCGTGAAGAAATGGTTGATAAAAGGACGATACCTGAAAAGGAATATGATTTTCCAGACCCGATGATGGAATTCGATCACGAGCCCGTTTTCAATTACACATGGAATACACATGATTTAACAAAGACTGGTGTGATCGGAGACGCAACGAAGGCTAGTAAAGAAAAAGGAGAGAAATTATGGGAAGCTGGCATCGAGAGATTGAAAAAGAGGTTGGAAACCGTTATTGATATATCACACCGCTTTGAATAAGAAGGCAGGAGAAATCGATGATAGAACCTTTGGTAGCTATATTAGCTTTCATCCCTGCGATGATAGCGAACTCTTTAGCTGTGGTATTCGGTGGAGGAACACCTATCGACTTCGGAAAGAAATGGAATGGTAAAAGGATCCTTGGAGATGGGAAGACGTGGAGAGGATTATTCGGAGGTGGTCTATCAGCAGGGTTCGTAGCTATATTACTTTATTACATATTATCTTCTTATTTTTCCCTTTATCCTTCATTTCCGGAAGGACTTGTAGTCATATTTACTCTCTCCTTCGGCTCACTTTTAGGAGATATAAGTGCGAGCTTCATAAAAAGGAGAAGAGGAATATTGAGAGGGGAGAGTTCGCCTATAATGGATAGATATGATTTCATTGTTGGAGCATTTTTACTGATATTTTTGATAAATTCAGAATGGTTTTATGAAACTTTCATAGATAATATGAGCTGGATAGGGACGATAATTATAATAGTAGGGGTTCCTTTTTTGCACCGTGCAGTAAATATATTGGGATATAAACTTGGTTTGAAAGAAGAACCTTGGTGAATGAAGATGTTGAAAGAGATGTTGGAAAAATGTGGAGCGATTAAGTACGGCGAGTTTACCTTAACTTCGGGTAAAAAGAAATTATTATGTTGATATCAAATTAGCTAGTACTAGACCTGATATTCTGAGAGAGATAGCATCACAGATGGCGAAAAAAGTTGAAGGAGATAAAATAGCTGGTATGGAATTAGGAGCCGTCCCCATAGCATGTGCAGTTTCCTTAGAGACAAATTTACCGTTTTTGATGGTGCGAAAAAAGAAAAAAGATCACGGCACTGCTGGAAGAATCGAGGGCAAATTTGAAAGGGGAGATAAAGTGACTGTGGTAGAAGACGTAACCACTACTGGTGGTTCAGCGGTAGAAACCGTAGAGGTTCTTAGAGAAGCAGGTACTGAAGTAGAAAGGGTTTTAGTGGTAGTTGACAGAAAAGAGGGTGCTGAAAAAAGATTGAAAGATATTAATGTAGATCTAGTACCTTTGATAAGTGCTGATGAGCTCGTAGGCGAAAGATGAACTAGTAGACTTCTTTTAAAAAACTCAACTTTTTTCTATTTTTTTATAAAATATTTTTCTTAGATATTTCATTGGAACGCTCCCTGCATAAAGTATTGTGTCATGGAAAAATTTCTCTTTAAAATCATCGCCCATCTTTTCTTTAACTTCTTCTTTTAGTTCCTTGATCATCTTTTTTCCGAGAAGGTAACTCAGCTGATAGGCTGGATTTTGTGTATATCTCTTAACTTCCTTTTCTGCATCCCTTCTCTCCATCCCTACGGTCTTTACCATATAATCTACCGCTTCATCGTAGGACATCTTTCCCGTGCTCAATTTGACATCCACAATGATTCTTGCGGCTCTCCAAACTACATCTTTAGACTGAATCAATTTTGCTTCTGGTGTATCATCGAATCCATGATCTTTCATCATCTCTTCACAGTAATGAGCCCATCCTTCAACAGTCTCTGTTGCATGGGAAAACAATCTAAAAACATCATCATTTTCCAGGGAAGCTGAGATCTGTAGGTGATGACCGGGATACCCTTCGTGGACCGTAGTATTTCTGACATCCCAGTAGGAATAATTATTCAATTTATCTTGATTTTCAGGTGGAGTAACCATGTATATACCTTTCCGGATGTCGTCGAATTTAGCAGGGCCTATGTAGGCTGCGAAAGGTATGATATTTCTCATATATTCTGGAGTTTTTATAACCTCTATATCTTCATTTTTCGGTATGGTAGCAAGTTCATTCTCCTGGACGAACTTTTTAGCGTCATTAAGTCCTTCATCATACCATTCTAATGCTTCCTCAAAGCTTTCTGGAACCTCAGATTCCACCTTTTCTACAGCCTCTTCTACACCTGCTTCGGGAGCGATCTTTTCAGCGTATTTTTCCATATCTTTTTTAGCCTTTTCTAGTAACTCTTCACCAATTTCCAAAATTTCCTTTGAATTGTATCCTAATTCTCTCTTTTCTAGAAGTTCTTCGAATTTTTCTTCACCTATGGCGTAATCATCATGAGCATCTCGCCTCTGTTCTTTCAACCATTCTATATAGCTCTCCAACGCTTGATCAGCTTTATTAGTGGCTTCACTTATTTCCTTCAACTTTTCTTCTTCTAGTCCCTCTTCTTTTGCCAACATCTGAACGAGTTTGAAAAGCATCGGTAATTGTTCTGCAGATTCGATAGCCATGCCTATCCACAATCTAATTGGATCCTTTAATCTTGATTTTTCTTCTTCCAGTATTTTTGGAACTTTTTCAATTCTTGAAATTATACTTTCCAATCTCTCCTCGAGAGGAGCGAATTCTCTTCTTAATAAGAGGAGGATAGAAGAACCTATACTGTTTGGTGCCTGAGGAGCTTGTTTCCATTGTTGGAGATCTTTCAAGTCAAATAGACGAAGATGGAAAATATGGAGTCCTAGTTCTTTTGCTAGTTTATTATCCTCGTTGAGTTTATCATCCTCAAAATCTTTGAGTTCCTCTAACCAATCTTCCATAAGTTCGATATCTTCTACAATTTTTTCTTCCGTGAACTCCGGTAATTTATGATCATATTCATGGATACCTAAATGTGTTGCGAGTACGGGATTTCTATCGATGAAAGTATCAAATACCTTTTTTTCAAACTTTTTGAATTCTTGGTTTATACTCATGTTTATACTCTCCTTTATTTCCAGAAATGAATCCTAATATTTAATAACTGTTCTTTTAGATTTTAAAGATATCTCACCATTTGATATCCATCTTCCCCATCAGTATAGAAATCCTCCAATCGTTCAAAAATTTGAAAACCTCTTTTGTTATAGAACTGGATCACGTTTCTACTTCCCACTCTAACTTCTAATAGTATCTTATTTGCCCCAACATTTGAACTTACTTCCGTGAATCTCTGCAGCAATTCACTACCGATACCACGATTCCTATAGAGAGGATGGACAGCTAACATCAAGACTCGAACGCTTTCTGAGTCTAAAATTATGCCACATACGAATCCTGTTACTTCACCGTTCATTTCATAGACTAGAAAACCATCATTCCAAAGTTCCTTTATGGTCGTGAATAACTCTCTAGTATATTCTTCTTTTAGAGAGATGTCAGCAATATTTTGAACCTTTTCCAAGTCGTCCTTTTTGAATCTTCTTATCAATGGCATATGTTATTTGAATTTAGATATAGCTTGGGGATAAATACCATTTATCCCTGTTTGAATAGTTTTCTAAAATATGTATAGCTAGAAAAATCATATATTGATCGTATTTGGTATTTTTATACGATTAGATATTAAGATAATCATCGAATTTCAAGTATGAGCAAAAGACTTATGTATAGTTGTATATTTGTACAAGTGTAAGAACAGGAATACTATGTTAGACAAGGAGACTGTGACTAGACAGGCGATATATGAAAGCGAGATGAACCAAAAACGGGATGTGTCTCAGAAACGTATCATGAGTGAAAAGACGGATCCTTTCATGGAATGTTTGGAGAAAGCAAAAAAGTATACAGAGGACGATAGGTTAAAGGAATGTTTCGATAAGGCTCAAAGGCTAAAAAAAGATTTATAACATCTCAAAAATCACGATAATCACCCTCCCTCCTTTTTTTGTTTTGAAGATCTTACTAATCTGACAGATTGTTCTTATCTACCATAGCTCTCAATCCTTGGAGGACTCCTTTTTCACCTAAGCTGGATTTTTGGATCGTTGGCATTTTGTGAATGACTTTTTCTTTAATCCGTTCTTTTTCCACTAGCAAGTCGAATTGATTAAGACCCATAGAGCCGCCGACAGAAATGTGGCCGGGGTCATAAAGATTGATGAGATTAGATATCGCCGTGTTGTTATAATCGATTATTTTTTCCATCACTACATTTAATGCCTCGTTCCCTCTTCTATATTCCTCAAAAAAGGCCTTAGAATCTTCAAAATTTTCACCTACTTCTTTCTCTGCTAGTTTTGGAATATTTTTCCCAGAGCAGAGTGATTCCCAATGACCCGTCTGACCACATCCACATTCTCCTTCATCGGCGATCTTCATATGACCTACCTCGGCAAAATTGTTGGTTGCGCCTTGAATCAACGAACCATCTGCTATTAATCCGGCTCCTATTCCAGTGCTTAAAGTAAGATAAAGCAAGTTTTCAGTATATGTTTTTCCATAAACATATTCTCCGAGAGCGGCAGCATTACAGTCGTTAATCAAATTCACTTTGTCAAAGAAGTTTTCAAAAGGTTCTAAAATCTGAATCTTGTTCTCTAAAAGATTTGGTGGATAAAATAAACCTTTCTTTTTATCTATAGGTCCTACAGTAGCAACGTAAACACTCTCATCTTCGACTTTGCCTTTTAGGGCTTCTAGTTCATTTTCCATGTTTTGGAAGAAATTCGCAGTTTTCTTTTCAATAATTTCTTCGAAATCATTGTCAAGTATACCTATAAGCACGTTAGTTGCGCCAATATCTATGCATAATACCGACATATTTTTGGATTGATATAATGGATTATAAGTTTTGTTTGAGAAGGTGAGGCTAAATGGTATATACAACCAATCTAATGGAGTATTGAAACATAGAAGGAGGTAAAACCATGGATGAAGAGAACACTATATTTATAGGAAGTAAAGAAACGATGAACTACGTCATGGCGCTTTTGACGCAGTTCAACAGCGGAAGTGAAGAAGTAGTAATTAAGGCTCGTGGTAGAGCGATAAGTAAAGCGGTTGATGTCGCGGAGATAACAAAGAACCGTTTCCTCGAAGGTTCGAAGATTACTGACATCAAGACCGAAACAGAGAAATTAGATAACGACGAGGGAGGAACTACGAACGTTTCTTCGATCGAGATCACGATGAAAAAAT
>CAZRWG010000012.1:0-13451 GCA_964603805.1 uncultured Thermoplasmata archaeon | reverse complement strand
TTCTTTTTCCTCTTCAAGTTCTTCTTTCATCTCCTCGTTATCCTCGACCTTCACCAATATCTCCCCGACCTCTTGATAGAGATCAGTATCCTCGTCTATCCTTTCTAACTCCTCAAGAGCTATCTTGAGATCTTCAGTTTTCTCCTCAAGTTGTTGTTTCTGCTGCATAACCATCTGCAATTGCTGCTGAAGCTGCTGTGCTTTCGCCACTTCGTTTTGTACATCTTCTTGCGACATCGACATGTTTTTTTCCTCCATATTCTTTTACTTATTATATTCAGTCGTGATCTTATTTGAGATATCTAACCATCTCAGGTAAGAGTTTAAAGCGGCTCTCAATGCTCTAGTGTCCTTGGCTATTATATCAATTTTTGCCGGGTCGGTCGATATATCGATTTCGACCCTTTTCATACCCTCCTCAGCCTCTGGTTTTAAAGCTTCAAGAGCCTCTTTCGAATCTTTTTCTGAAAAGGCCAAAGTAGCCTTTCTCATCTTTACCTAGCCTTCAATTCCTTTTTGACGTTGGGTCTCTCTTTGTAGAACACCCGACCGCCACAGTTTTCACATTGGATGCCTACGGTATCTACATCCGTTGTGACCTTTTCATTACAGATATAACATCTGAAAATGATCTCATTCCTCCTCTTCTTCTATCATACGCTGGATTTTCTTTCCAAGACGCGGTTTATAAGCTCCACCCGCAAAGGTCAAACCGCAGCGACTGCAGTTCCAGATCCCCGTGCTCTCTCTTTCGACTTGATCGTGATGACATCTCGGGCATTCATATTTAGAACGTTTTGCTTCTTCGATTTCTTTGAGAGAGGTCCTAACATTGACACCGTAACGTGGACCGAGTCTTCCAGTACTACCGACCCCTTTTTTCTTCTTAGCCATCTTTACTTACCCCTTTTGCTTTTTAGGTTATCTAAGATTTATTTAAATATTTTCCCTCTCGACTTCATCAAGAATCCTTTGCCTCATCTCTTCGCCGATATCCTTAGCTTTCTCAATGCATTCCATAGTTTCCTCGTATTTGAAAACACCTCTAAGACCTTTCTGCATGGCTACGATCTCATCTTCCTCATTGAAGGTTACTGTTAACCTTGCGTCTGCTATCTTTTCTTCTTCCAACTGTGAATCAAGGATTATCTGATCCTTAATTTTGGTAAAAGTAGTAGGTACAACAATATGCTCAATCGGCAGCGGATAGTCCTCGTCTTCTTCCGCCTCATCGAAGTTTGAGGCGGGAACATCAGCGTCGATCAAAGCCGTCATCGCTCCAATACCTGCAGCGTCGAAGAGATTTCCATCGAAGTCCAACACATGAATATCTATAAAGACTACCCATGCCTTCTCTCCTTCTTCTATGCAGAGTTCGGTAGTATCTACTGCTCCACTTTCTCTTATTCCTCTATCAACGACCCTTGCCAGTTCAGTCGCATCTTCACCAGGTGGACCGGATTCGTATTCAGGCGAAGCCATCGGGATGAGTTCAGCGGCTGTTGTCAAAACACCTTTATCTGGCGTATCTGGGAAAGGCTCCCCTACTTCCATCTTCACGCCGACTATAACATCAGTATCACCGAGTTTCACTCTTGCGGAACCTTCGGCCGATTCCGTCCAATCAGATTCTATATTTAAGTCTCTGTATTCAATAAGATTTCTTCCATCTATCCTCTTCCCTTCCTTCAATAATCTGTAAAGATAGTCCTTGGTAATATTTGCTAGTATCTCCTTCATCTATTCCACCTCCTTTTTCAACTCTTCGATCTTATCTTTGTCTAATTCTGTAGAATACTTGTTCTTCAAAGCTTCTCTCTGTATTTCATAAATCTCTTCGCACGCATCGATAGACAATTCCATCGCTTTTTCGTACTCTTCGATAGTAAGGTTCCCATCCATCTGTAATAGACACAGTTCTTCTGTCCGGGGGATATATCCTATAGGTACGTCTGCTTGACCATAATTATCCTCATTCTTTCCAAGATCCAATACCACCTGGCCTTCTATCTTCCCGGAGGCACAACCCACAACTAAGTCCGACATAGGAATACCCGCATCAGCAAGAGCAACAGAAGCCACCGTTAGACCAGCGCATCTTGTACCTGCACTTGCTTGAAGGACCTCTACAAATACATCTATAACCGATCGAGGATATTTCTCAGTGAAAACTACTTTCTCAAGAGCTTCAGACGTCAGTTTACTTATCTCAATCGATCGTCGGTCAGGACCGGGTCTTTTCCTATCGGGAACGGAAAAAGCGGCCATATTGTATCGAGCTCTCACTACCGCTTTGGTCGTCTCCTGTGCGTGTCGAGGGTGCATCTCTCTCGGGCCGTAAACTGCGGCCATCAACTTGTTCTTACCCCATTCTATATAGGCCGATCCGTCAGCTCTTTTGAGGACTCCAGCCTCTATATTTATATCTCTTAATTCATCAAAACTTCTACCATCTAGTCTTTCTCCATCTTTGAGTAATTCGATATCTTCACTACTCATTCTTCTTACCTCCAAAAATCGTATTATTTATTGAAATCAAAATCATATCAATCAAAACCCATCTGTGTTTTTTTCGAGAAACTCCTTCACCAGGTCGGTCAGTCCAACTGCCTGGGCGTTCTCTTCTATCATCTTTATTGCTTTAGCGGCTAAATACTGTCCTTCAAGATCCCCGTCTATCCAAATCCTACCGTTCTGTCCAACAAAAATCTTGCAGTCCGTGTATTTTTTGAGCATGGATATCATAGAACCGCCTCTACCTATAACTCTAGGCACCTGAGACGGAGGAATCTCAATTATCTGACCATTTGAAAGTTTTTTCAAACCTTCTTCATCCATGGTCACCTGCATTTTATTCTGTTCATCAACACTAGTTATTTTAATCAGGAGGGCATCGCCCACCTCAATATAACTAGCTGTATCTCCATAATCGACCATCCATGGAACATCATTGACATGCAAAACTGCTGGATTAGGAGCATTAACATCCACCATCCAAAAGGATGAATTGATGTCAGTTACAGTGCCGATAACTTTCTCGCCTTCTTGTGGTTCATATCTACCACTCTGGGCCGCCACGTTTATATAACCTGAACGCACCCTTTTCACTCCCAATCTAGAAGCGTATATCTTATCTTCTTCTTTGAACATACCTCTCCCGGGCTTAAGGTCCTTTTCTTCGACCGCATCTCCAGGTAAAAGTATTTCTCTATCAACATCTTCTGAACTCATATTAAATCACCTCATAAATCATCATATTATCAATCTAACTCCTCTATCTCAGCCTCGCCTTTAGTGAGATCGTTTATCTTTTCATAGAATTGATCTTGTATACCACCAGGGATCTTTATTATCGCCTGCCAACTGCCGTCATTCAACCATTCCTCGTCTTCGATCTTACCCATGTTTTTCAAATGTCCGTAAATCTTACCTTGAAGATCGCCTCTAATGGTGACTGAGAAACTTTTCTTTTCGAAACTCAAGGGGATAAGATCTCTTATCTCTTCAACAACTTTGTCCATCTGTTGACTAACAGGTTTAAAGGGATCTATATGAACGTTTGCCTCTTCCATCGCATTTTCTATGCGCTTAGGAGGATGGGGTGTATCGGTTTGAGGATTGTAAGAATTCCTAGCGATCCTATTGACTATCTCTTTTCTTTTTTGTTTTTGTCTTTTGTTCCTTTGCTCAGTGGTGAGCTGGACTTCACCTTGATTCAATATCTTCTTAGTGATCTCTTCGATGTCTTTCGTTTCAAAAGCTCTCTCTATCATATGATCCGGAGCCCTTTTCCCTTTAACGGCGTCAGTGAAAACCTTATCGGCGGGCATCTTCTCTACGAGGTCGACATCCTCTTCATTTTTGAAACTCTCTACAGCATTAGGCTCTATCAGGATTTCAAAAGTCTCTCCGTGAGACTGAAGTCTCCCTATAACGTAATCATCGAGAAGAGTTTTCGTGTGTTCCTTTTGATAGTCCTTTTTTCCCAAGTGATTTCCTCCTTATCATAACGAGGATAAATATTCCTCTATCTCTTCAAATTCTAATTTTCTGAAATCTTCCTCATGAGTTATCGTCCCTATATCAAGAGATCTTGCTTCCAGTTCACCTTCTTCTGCCCTTTGAAGACCTCTTAGAGAAAGATTTATTGCTTCATCAAGATTCATGTCTTTCTCGTATTCCTGATTGAAGACTTCTTGAACTTCTTCCCTGTTACTTCCAATACTGACGGCTTTATAAGCCATATTAGCTCCGCTCGGGTCTGTTTCGTACATGTGAGTTCCATTATCGTCAATACCCGCTACGAGCAATGCGGTTCCAAAAGGACGAACACCACCATACTGCGTATAGGTCTGCTTGTAATCGGAAACCTGTTTAACCAAACTCTTAACATCTATCCTTTCATTATAGGAAACTCTATTAATTTGAGCTATGGTCCTAGCTTGATCGACCAAAATACGAGAATCAGCTACCAATCCGGAAGTCGCGATACCTATTTTTTTATCTATCTTGTAAATTTTTTCTATCGATTTAGGTTCGACCAACTCACTCGGTACGTCTTTATCGACCACTAAAGCTACACCGTCTTTTACCTTTACGCCTACGGTAGTCGTACCTCTACTGACTGCTTCCCTAGCGTATTCTACTTGGAAGAGACGACCGTCCGGCGAAAAGACCGTTATTCCTCGATCATATCCCATTTGACCTGGCTTCATTCTCTTTCACCAACCGTCATAATAAACAATGTGGTTATAAACCTTACCCTATTTTGAAAATATCTTTATTTCATCTTCTATAAACTCTTTTACTAATGTAAATAAGTTAGATATCCAAAAGATGAGAAAAATATAAAGAGGGAGGGAAGGGGGGAGGTTATAATGAAAGAGTGATGCCCTCTTCTCCCTTTCCGAAAAAAAAGGGAGGGAGGGTGACTATCGTGATATATTATCCCACTTTTGTACGTATGCACTATTATGCAAGGGTTTATTTATAGGTTGCGGTCGCAATACATCGAAATTCGATGACGGCCGGTTCATTTATTCATCCCATTTAGACCATACCAACATAATAAATAAATTCTTCGGTAGTAAAACAAAGATCGTTAAATAACATACCTGATGAATATGCAATCCCATAAATTAAATATTGACTGATAACTTTGTGAAGAATATGTTCACTCAAGAAGATGGCGAACAGGCAGTCAAACTCGCTAGAAAAACAATAGAGTGTGCAGTAAAAGATGAAGACATACCCAAGATGGAACTTCCGAAAAAATTCGAAAAGGAGATGGGAGCCTTCGTCACAATAAATAAGTATCCTTCAGAAGAGTTGAGAGGATGTATAGGTTATCCTGAGCCCACTTATCCGTTAAAGGATGCTATAATCCAAGGCGCCCAAAGTGCAACTAGAGATCCTAGATTCCCACCTTTAAGAGAAGAGGAACTTGAATCAGTCATCGTAGAAGTCAGTCTTTTAACTCCTCCAGAAGATGTAGAATTTAAAAGGCCTGATGAACTTCCTGAAAAGGTTATTTGCGGAAAACACGGACTCATCGTTTCAAAGGGTACAAGAAGAGGACTTCTATTACCGCAGGTGCCGGTTGACCAAGATTGGTGTGAGGAAGAATTCTTGGATCATACTTGCAGAAAGGCAGGTCTTAACCCAAACGAATGGAGAAACGGTAATTGCCAGGTAGAAATGTTTGAAGGGGTTATATTCAAGGAGAAAGAACCTTATGGAGACGTGGTGAAAAGGGATATAGATGATAATTAAAGGGACCGCTTATATCGAAGGTAACTATGAAAATTGCTACATCGGCCTAGAGGAAGGGAAAATAGATTTTGTTAAAAAAAGCTTGAAAACCAGCGAGGAGGTAAAAAATCTTGAAGGAGTGATTCTACCAGCAGGCATAGATATGCACGTCCATTTTAGAGATCCTGGGATGACTGAAAAAGAGGATTTTTACACGGGATCCGTCAGTGCAGCCTGTGGAGGTATAACCACCGTCATGGACATGCCTAATACCGATCCTCCCACAAATACCTACCAGAGACTAAAAAATAAGATAAAAATCGGAGAGAAAAAATCGGTCATCGATTTTGGGCTTTATGGTCTCTTGAGCGAAGAAGTCGAAAAAATGTCTGAACTGACCGATTTTTTCAAAGTCTATATGGCATCGTCTACCGGTGATCAAAAAATGGATCAAGAAAAATTAAATACACTACTTCCGAAGGCCTACTCTCACGATGCAAAAATCGCTTTTCACTGCGAAGACGAATATCTCTTCAATGAAGAAGGCGAAGATTTGAAAGGACATAACAAGCACAGGCCTTTAGAGAGCGAATTGAAAGCTATAGATAAATTAAAAGAACTCCCTGAGGGTGACAAGTACATCTGTCATCTCACTTCGAAGAAAAGTTTGGATAAAACAAAAGATCATGGTTTCCTGAGTGAGGTAACACCGCATCATCTGTTCCTGAGCGAAGAGGCTTTTCTCGGACCTTTCGGAAAAGTGAATCCTCCTCTTCGAAAAGAAGACGATAGATTTCCTACGTGGGAAGCTTTTGAAAGAGGCGAATTTGATTTCATAGCTAGCGATCACGCCCCTCATCTAGAGGAGGAAAAGGAAGATTTTGTAGAGGCGTTTTCCGGAGTACCAGGCGTAGAAACACTGTATCCATTACTATTAAATTCTGTGGGTAGAGGCGAGATTAATCTTTCCACCGTGATTGAAAAGTTAGCTATAAATCCTGCTAAAAGATTAGGATTGAAGAGAGGCAGGATCAAAGAAGGTTACCACGCAGAACTGATAAACATAGATTTTAGAAATACAGAAAGTATCGAAGCAGAAAAACTCCATTATAAGTGCGGGTGGACTCCCTTTGAAGGTTTTCAAGGCATATTCCCTCAAAATGTCATCTCTGATGGTGAATTCTTGGTAAAGGACAGGGAGTTCGTAGGCGAAAAGGGAAGGGGAGGATATATAGGTGATAACTGAAATCAGGAGAAACACATTAGAAATTAGGAGAGTGTTAAATTGAAGAAGGAAACTTATGTCGAAGATCTAGTTGAAGGCGAAGACGTGAATGATAGATTTGCGATAAAAGAAAAAAGTCCTCCAAAAGAATACGCCAAAGGATGGTTTTTCAGGCTAGTAGTTGGAGACAAAACCGGGAAGATACCCTTGGTCTATTGGGGAGGTCACGAGGAAAAATTTGTCAGAAAATTGTATGAAAACCTGAAAACTGGAGATGTTGTTAAAATAAACGGCACTGTCAGTTCTTATAAAGGAGAGATCCAGATATCCATAAATGAAGAAGAGCTGCATGGTATTGAAAAATCCGGATGTGAAGATTATGATCCGGATGAATTCATCCCTTCTAGCCCTAGAAACATTGAAGAGATGTTCACTGAACTTCTTCGTTTAGCAAGAACAATCGATGATGAAAATCTCTTTGAAGTCGTCTCTTCCTTCTTGAAAGATGAAGATTTTGTGAAGAAATTTAAGAAGGCGCCGTACAGTAAAAGGTACAACCACAATTATATCGGGGGTCTTTTAGAGCACACCCTGATCGAAAGTCAGATCGCAGAAAATCTAGCCGAGATATACCCAGAATTGGACAGAGATTTGTTACTATCCTCTGCGATATTGCATGATATCGGAAAAGTCAAAGAATACGAAACTCATACCTCTATAGAACTCACTAACGAGGCTCAACTGGTAGGACACACAGTTTTATGCGAAAGGATGGTAAAAGAGAGAATAGAAGATATAGCAGACTTTCCGGAAGAACTCGCTTTGAAATTATCTCACATCATCTTATCACATCACGGCGACTATGAATGGGGCAGTCCAAGAAGTCCAAGATTGGAAGAGGCTGTTGCTCTTCACCATATCGACTTACTAGTCGTCAGGATGAGCGGTTTCCTACAAGCTAAAGAAGAATTTCAATCTGAAGACGAAGAGATGATATACGTTTCCAAGGAAGGGGTAAAGAGACCGATATTTAACAGGTAGAGGTCTCACTCATCTGCTTTACTAACATTGAAACCACATGCCTCTAGTATATCTTTCTGCTTTTTGGGGTCTTCGTACCATTGGCCCCATTTTCTGGAGATATGCTCGGTCCAGCTGTAATTATCGTATGTATAATCGTCCGATTCATCTCCCTTCAATGATATCATAGCGTCTAGTTTCCGATAATAATCTTCTTCTAAATATCCTTCATCCATCTCTTCCATGGCTTCTTCTATCATCTCATCTGAAAGTTCTGTATATTTGTCTTCGAAGAGTACGAAATTTAAGGGATACCTTGGTCTAGTTGGAGGATCTTCAGCCGGATAACCTACAACCAACTGCACTAGAGGGAAAACCTTGTCGGGAAGATTATATTTCTCCTTAAGATTTCTCGCGGTTCTGATCGCTGATCCTAGATAGCAGGTACCTAGACCCATACTTTCCGCCGCGATAACCATATTTTGAGCCATGTAAGAAGCATCCTGTATCCCAAAGAGTAGTAAAGTTATATCATTTGTTATTAAGTCCCAATCTTGTTTTTCCATCATCTTCTCAAGTTTGTTTATGTCTACACATATCGTAAACAAAACCGGAGCTTCAAAAGGAATGTCGTCCTTGTCTCTTTCCATTATAACACTGTACATCTGAGAAACGAAAGCGGCCTGTCTGCCCGCTTTGACTATCTTCTCGATCTCTTCATCTGAAAGACTTTTATCTTCATATTTCCTGATGGATTTATGATTCATGAGGGTTTCTATCGTCTCGTTCGACATAATCAACACCGAACCATCATTTCCAAAAACCTATTTCAAGTTGTTGTTTTTAGATTTAGATGAGTAAATATAACACCATGACTAAAACTTTTTAATATATAATATCGCTATTGTTCTGATATGTTCCAAACTAGAGTATTGAGTGATCTAAGCCAGAAGAAGATAAGAGAACTTCTGAAAGAGATGGGGTGCGACAATAGAGGGATAGATATAATGGCCCCCAAAGCAGATTTAATACTGGTTTACGCAAGGGGCCTTGATCCTAGAGGTGCGAATATATTAAAACAGGAGTTTCTTTCTTCAGGCGGAGAAGTCGCGGTGCCGTGGGAAGCCTTAGATCTTTCTCAGGACAAAAGCGAAGTCCTGATGATGGGAACTCTTTCACAATACGAAAGGGTAAAAAAGAAACTGCAAGAGCAGCCTTTTGATCTCCCTAAACTCGCTAAAGAGATAGAAGAGGTTATCGAAAATCATCACAGCAGACCCTCTCTTCCGTGGGATCACCAGGAGTGTGAGATCATGGGCGTTTTAAACGTAACACCAGATTCATTCTATGATGGTGGAGAATACAATAGAGTAGAAGAGGCTGTAGATAGAGGTATCGCTATGACCGAAGAAGGTGCAGACATAATAGATATAGGTGGAGAAAGTACCCGACCAGGAAGCGAGAGAATCTCTGCAGAAAAAGAGCTAGATAGGATCCTACCCGTGATAGAAGAGTTAGATGCAAAGTTGGATATTCCGATCTCGGTCGATACCTACAAACCAAAAGTTGCAGAAGAGGCTGTTAAAGCCGGTGCAGATATGATAAACGACGTTTTCGGTTTGAGGAAAGAAGGTATGGCAGAAAAGATCTCAGAATTGGACGTGCCTATAATAATAATGCACATGCAGGGCACCCCTAAAAACATGCAGGACTCACCTCAGTATAAAGACGTGATAGGCGATATAACCTCATACTTCTATGAAAGGATAAATTTCGCAAAAGAGCATGGCATTAAAGAAGAAAACATAATCCTCGATCCTGGGATAGGTTTTGGAAAAAAATTTCATCATAATATTGAGATAATCCGACGATTAGAAGAGTTTTGTTCTTTAGGCTTTCCTATTTTACTCGGCGCCTCTAGAAAAAGTTTTTTAGGTGAAATTTTAGGAAAAAAGGCTAAGAATAGGTTATATGGATCTCTAGCGGTTTCGGCTCTTGCCGTGGAAAAAGGCGTTTCCATCTTACGAGTCCACGATGTGGTGGAAAACAAAGATGTTGTTCGAACTACAGAAGCTTTGATGGATTATAGTTGGCAAAAGAACCCAGAGATGAATAGGGAAAGAAAAAATTAATAACCCCTTTTCTTAATTCAGAATATGGTCACAGAAGAAGAGATATCAAGAATTCTTGAAGAGTACGACAAAGAAGATATCACTATCGCTACCGTTTGTTCTCACTCAAGCATGCAGATTTTTGATGGAGCTAGAAAGGAAGGATTCGATACTCTAGGCATAGCTTTTGGTAAAAGACCAAAATTTTACGACGCATATCCAAAAGGTAAACCTGATGAATTCATGGTCCTTGATGATTACGAAAAGATAATGGAAAAAGAGGAAGAACTCCGTGAAAAAAATTCGATTGTTGTTCCTCATGGTTCCTTCGTTGAATATCTAGGGGCTGAAAATTTTAGAAACCTAAAAGTTCCTACTTTTGGAAATAGAAATGTCCTAGGATGGGAGTCTGATAGAGATAAAGAAAGGGAATGGTTGACAAGCGCAGGGATAGATATGCCAGAGATCATAGAGGACCCGGAAAATATAGACCAGCCAGTTCTAGTCAAATATCACGGGGCTAAAGGAGGAGAAGGTTTTTTCATAGCTAAAGATTACAATGAGTTCAAGATCGGTATCGATCACGAACAAGAGTACCATATCCAGGAATATACTTTAGGGACCCGGTATTACCTCCACTACTTTTTCTCCCCTATCAAAGAAGAAGGTTATCAGATGGATAGAGGTGTTCTAGAGATGCTCTCAATAGATAGGAGGGATGAAAGCAACATAGATGAATCTTACAAACTCGGTTCTCAGGAAGAATTGAAGAAGATGAGGATATTTCCTTCCTTCGTCGTGACAGGGAATGTACCTGTAGTGATAAGGGAGAGCTTGCTTCCTAAAGTTTTTGAGATGGGAGAAAAAGTCGTAAATAGGGCTTACGAACTCTTCGATGGTTTATACGGATCTTTTTGTTTGGAATCTATAGTTACGGAAGATTTAGACTTCAAAGTCTTCGAAATCTCCTCTCGCATTGTAGCGGGGACGAACCCCTTTATCTCCGGCTCTCCCTATTCCGACTTGATGGAAGATAACCTTTCTACTGGAAGAAGAATATCCCAAGAGATCAATTTGGGAATAGAAAAAGACAAATTAGAAGAAATCATAACGTGATATAGATGTTGACTTTAGTGCTAGCTGACTGTGAGATAGAAATCGGGGCAGAAAAAATAGATTCCAAGAAATCTAAGCCTGAAATGGTACACTTCCCTCTCCTATTGTCCCAAGATTCAGGACTCGCTGAAGAAAAAGAATTGAGGACTATTGTACATACTAGAGACGGGAAGATCTTCCAGTTCGAGTCTGATGCTTACATACCAGATTCTGTGGAAAAATTCAAAAAACTGCTTGTCGAAGCCTCTAAAGGAGACACTACTCCCCAAGGAGTTCGAGTATTTGATAAAGGATTGATCGAGACTTTAGATAAGCAGTTCGGGAAAAAAATAGTATTGACCCCAAAAGGAGAAAAAGGAGACCCAACAGATATCTTTTCAAGGACAGAAGATTATGTAGTTGTAATAGGAGGTTTTAGTGAAGGCGACTTTAAATCCCCCGTATACCAGTGGGCTGACAAGAAGGTTTCTCTCTCACAACGATTGATGAAGCCTTGGTCAGTCACGGCAGAGATGTTGGTAGGCTACAGATATTGTTCACTGGAATAGCTTGGCAACGTTTTCATCAAAAGGAACGCCCATGGTCTTTGAAACCGGTTGACATTTACTCCTAGTTAGAAAAGCTATCGGGGAGTATTCCGTCTCTGAAAAGGACTCCCAGTTCGCCATCCCTTTGGCAATGATCAGGTCGGCTCTCTCCAGCTTTTTTTCAACTTTTTCGGGGAGGAGATCAAAATCTACTCCAACTGCATATCCGCCGGTGGTTTCTAACTGATCTGCTATCTTGTCTATCCCGTATTTTAACGCGTCTTCCATAGTCGCATCTGTCAATATAGGTTCTTCTTTAACAACCACTGTTAGATGGATATCATAATCTTTTAATTTTTTTAATAAGAGCGTGTCGAAAACGATCTCTCCAGTATTATCCGTGAAATAAACCACTTCATTTCCCTTCTCGAGAATCTCTTCTATCTCATCGGTGTCATCATGGGCTAGACCCTGGTCTATTATGCTTTGAAATTCTTTTGTCAAGTATTCTGGAGAATCTATATCATCTCGAAAACCGAAGTCTAAAACATTACCTGCAATAGCTACAAGAACAGCTTCTCTAAATCCTTTCGACGCTATCTTTTCTGCTTTCAGGAGAAGCTTCTCAGCTGCTTCGTTACTCTTTTTCTTAATATCGGAGTAAGGATCATCTGTGCCCAATATCTCGTATACCTTGCCGTGAACTTCCGTAGCGACTTCTGCCGAAACTGTCTCTTCTTCGAATCTTTTATTCAAAATTGATGTAGCAGCATCTATCACATCTTGTTTTTTCTGCTCATCTACGAGCTCTGCCTCGTAAAGACATCTTTTCAAAAGACAAGGAACACACTCAGGATGGATCTTCATAGCTTTTTAATTATAATTCTCCACTAGCCAATTTCTTATTGATCTCTTCCGAGTTGAGATGACCTTCTACTGTGATATCTATATCGTCTTCATCCAAGCCGTCCATGCCTGCAAGGCTTTTCTTGATCTTAACGGCTAATTGTACACCCATCGGGCAGAACGGACTAGTTGGAGTAAATGTTAGACTTACAGAATCACTTTCCACTTCGATATCGGAAATTAAACCCATTGAATAGACGTCTGTCCCGGTTTCGGGATCCATAACCTGTTTTAGTCTTTCTATAACTTCCTCTTTTTCTGGCATTTTTATAACCCCGTGATGTTTCGGTTTGTTTTAAACTAGAACAAAGGGGTTATATAAATAACAGGGATAGAGTTAGGTTCAACTACCGAAGTTTTTATAAATTTTCAGTAGAATCCATGGATATGAACGATTCAACCGATGTACAAAGCAGACGAGCCGAAAAAAGATTCAAGCTGACTAGAGTTGGGGTTAGAGGTGTTAAAAAACCGATAGTGGTAAAGAGACCGTGGGGCGAGAGGACTTTGAATGCAACTCTTGATGTTTATGTTGACTTACCTTCGGACCAAAAAGGATCACATATGTCTAGGAACGTTGAAGTAACAGGTGAACTTGTAGATAAAACGGTCAGAGAGCCTGTAGAGGGATTGGAAAATCTTGCCGCGACCATGTGCGAACTCCTTTTAGAAAGACATGAATATGCATCTTATTCTGAAGTAGACATAAGATCCGATTATTTTTTAGAGAGAGAGTCACCAGAGAAAAATAAAAGTCTTGAGAACTATCAGATAAGAGCTAAAGGAGAAGGTTAT
>CAZRWG010000011.1:0-13703 GCA_964603805.1 uncultured Thermoplasmata archaeon | reverse complement strand
AGAACATTTGATAGATGAGATAGATGCTAAGCAATTCGCTGAAATACATTCACTTTATTTTCCTCCTCAAGTGCTTGTCGATGAAAACGGACTCTCGAAACTGGTAAATAATCGACTGTATTACAAGAAAGATGTGGGATTGGATGATGTTGATCTTGTCTTTTTAACCGGAGATTATCAAGGTATGACGCCTCAAGGCCAGTACCAACTAACTGATAAGATCCTTTCAGTCGCTAAAGAACTCGGTGTTGAGACCGTTTTCTCTCTCGGCGGATACAGTCATGGAGACATAGTAGATAAACCCGAAGTTTTGGGAGCCGCGACTACATCTGAAAAGATCGAGGAGATGGAAGAATTAGGTGTGAAATTTTCAGAAGAACATCCCTCTTCTGGTATCATTGGTGCTAGTGGACTTCTCTTGGGTCTGGGAGAGAAACTTTACGATATTATAGGTGTTTGTTTGATGGGCGAAACCTCCGGTTATTTTGTAGACCCAGGTGCTGCCCGGGCCGTCCTGAAAAAATTGATGAAATATCTAGGAGAGGAGATAAGTTATGAAAAACTCGACGAGAAAGCGGAAGAAGTAGAGGAACTGACGAGTAAAGTCAAAGATATGGGAGGAATGCAGCAACAGCAGGAGGCTGGAAGCGAAGACCTCAGCTATATTGGATGACAAGGGATATGGATGAAAGAAGAAAAGAAGATAGCCCTCTATCTCAAGGGGTATGAGAAAGGTCAGGAAGATGCTTGGTCCAAAATAGAGAGCTTGATCTCTAAATATGAAGGATGGGAACTGAGAAGTAGGATCGAAAGCAGGATCGGAACTCTTCACCATGAGATCGATTCCAAGAGAACAGAGTTGAAAGAAAATCCCGAGATGCTCTCTATAGAGGAAGAAGAACCCACTGATGAAAAGTTTATCTCTGAAGAAGAGATACCATGGAACAAAGGAGACGCATACCTTTTCGTGGAAAACAAACTAGGAGAATCTATCAGAGAATTAGCTGATGTTGTAGAAAGAGGGGCATCTGCATTGTTGATCCTCCGTGAAGACCCAAAAAAGGCCGTAGAGCAATTTGAGATACCAGTAGAGAATTGTAGATTCATCTGGCTCTCCCGATCGAAGGAGATAAATGGATCTGAGAATGATATGAGTGTTGAAAAGATATCTCCATCGAATCTCTCGGGCCTTTCAAATGCGATAGGCAGCTATCTAAAATCTAATAGAAAAGGCGTGGTTTTTCTTTCCGGTATTCCTCTTATGACCAATTATAATGACGAAAACAAGGTACTTCGTCTGTTGAATTTTTCAAGAGATAAAGTGACTGAAAACGAAGGATGCCTTGTCGCCTCGATCTCACCAGATGCCTTTGAAGAAAAATTCTTCGAGAAGATCAAAGGCGAATTCAACCGAACGTATGAATAAGAAGAATAAATATGTATGTGATCTACACTGTTGATAATGACTTAAATGTATTTCATGATTTAGTCGAATCAAGGGGGAAAGATTCAAGAGTTTACAGGTCTGATGAAAAAAACAAAGAAGAATTGTTGAATTTTATAAGTGAAAGACATAGGGATATTGAAGCTCTAGTCTATTTTGGGATTCATGAAGAAAAAACAACCTATCTCTCTGAAAAAGTTAAGGAGATAGATTCAGATATATTTCAATTAGCAGTTTTTGAGACTAAAAAAGAAGATGAAAAAATAAAGTCAAATCTAGATGAGATCATCGTAAGAGAAGAGCTGGTAGAAAAGCATCTTTTTAAAAAGCTAGAAGAGTACTTTTCACAAAGGAAGAGTCAGGAATTGAGAAGAGCTATTTCTACAACTCGTGGAGATATCTCTATATTTATTCATGACGATCCTGACCTAGATGCGATAGCTTCCGCCATGGCGTTAGAAGAGATATGTGAACATGAAAACGTTGAAGCGGAAACTTACTTTGCTGGCTCTTTTGGTCATCCTGAGACTGAGATTTTTATGCAAAACGCTGACTTCATTATCAAAAAAATAGATGAAAACACGGTAGATGAGATATTAGAAAGTGCAAAAAAAATCGCTTTTCTTGACTTTGCCGAGACCTCTATCAGCAATACTCTACCAGATGATATCAAACCAGATATCATCATTGACCACCATGATACGAATAAAGATGTAAGAGCAAAAGAATATACGGAGATAAGAAGTGATTTTGGAGCCACATCAACCCTGATGACCAAACATCTTTCGAACCTCGATATACAGATACCTTCGATTTTGGCTTCGGCCTTATTAGTCGGGATCAAAGTCGATACTAACGATTATACTAAAAATATCTCGGCTAGTGATTACAAGGTGATATCTTATCTGAGCGCAATTGCCGATAAAGACATACTAGACGTATTAGAAAACACTCCTATATATTCCGAGACCGTTAGCGCCATGGGTAAAGCTATTTCTAACAGAGAATTCAAAGATAGCGTTTTGACCACGTTTTCCGGTAATATTTCCCATAAAGACGATATCGCACAAATAGCGAACTTTCTTCTGAGGGAAAGAGATATACTCACTGTCTTGGTATACGGGATAAAGGACGATAAGATACAAATGTCAGCTAGGAGTAAGGATTTACAGTTGAATATTGGAAAGATAATGGAAAAAGCTTACTCTGATATCGGTGAAGGAGGAGGACATCCTCATGCTGGAGGCGGCGAAGTGGCTTTAGATAAATTCAGCGATGTAGAAGAAGCTGTAGAGAAGATAAAAAAACTTTTTCACGATGAGGTATTTGAAAAATGAAACGCAGTTATCCTAGAGTAGAAGTACAATATCAAAAAGGTCTTAGCAGTGTTGAGATCAAACATTTACTGGTCGCTTTAGGAGTCTTGACTTTAGCTTTTTCGATAGCTCTTTCAGGCGGTTACGGAGGGATCAGAACCTCAGGATTCCCATTTATCCTGCTGATTTCATTCCTTTCCGTTGGGACCGCATTTATTTTTCACGAACTCGCCCACAGAAAATTAGCAAGAGACTACGGATGCTGGGCAGAATTTAGGATGTGGAGATGGGGATTGATGCTCGCATTACTATTCAGTCTATTCGGCTTCGTTTTCGCTGCTCCTGGAGCTGTGATGATCAGAGGTAATATAACTAGAGAGGAAAATGGAAGGATCAGTGCCGCTGGACCCGCTACGAATTGGTTGATAGGGACGGTTTTTTTGGCATTGTCTTACGTTAGCTTAATTTTCGGACTCGCTATTTTGCCATTTATATTCGCTTTCGTGGCTTACGTAAACCTGTTCTTAGGAGGTTTCAATCTTCTGCCTATCGGCCCATTGGATGGTAGAAAAATATTCGGATGGAGTGTCAAAAGCTATATACTGCTAGTTGCGCTCATCGGAGGCACTTTTGTATTAGGAAACCTAATAGGTCTATTACCTCCATCTCTTTAGGGATCAAGCGCTTCTTTTAAAAATCTACTTTCTTGCCTTTGCCCAACAATAGGTGAATTCATTACCAAATATTTCACCAGGATATTCAACACTATCTATGATATTAAAAAGGTGGAGCTTTTCTTTCATCTCTTCTAATTGAAAATAGGATTGATATCTTTCGTATCCTTTAACGATACTCTCCTCAAAGCCCTCCTCTTCACCGACTTTGAAGCTGAAACAGAAGAGGCCTGAAGTTTCTAAAATTCTGTAAACTTCCTTCTCCACTCTCGATAGTTCAGATTTAGGTACATTAGAGATAGAAGAACTCGCCCACGCTCCTTGAAAGGTGTCATCAGGAAAAACGGTGTCCCTCATGTCCGTTCGGATGAAAGCACACCCGGAATATTTTTTTCTTGCTAAATTTATCATGCCTCTAGAGAGATCTATACCAACAACGTCGGCGCCTTTATTCGATAGATATTGAGTGTCTCTGCCATCCCCACATCCGAGGTCGATTATCCTAGGATTGGGAGGCAAAAAACCTAATGTTTTATCCAACATCTTCTTTTGAAATTTTCTATCACCTTCTCTTTCTGTTATTTCACAGTACTCTTCTGCTATCTCATCATAAGTCCTCATCGTTCTCTCTATAGGGTCCATTCAATCATCCTCTCCGATGATATCTCTTTTGATCTTCTCTATTTCCTCCTTATTGGGTTTTCTTGGGAAATTTCTATGTTCTTCTCTAGGGGAAGAAGTGTAATAAGGTCGGTTACATTTAGGACATCCTCTGGTTTGAAAAGCTAGCTCTTCATCGATCATGTCTAGAGCTTTTTTCGGCCGTTCAGATACGAGCTCGATGGCCCTTTTCGTTCCTACACCTCTATCTATCAAGGAAGTCACTAGTTGTGCTCTTCTATAATAAGATAGGTCCGCCCCATCTTCACCTTTTTTGTAGGGGAAAAGAGAAACTTCTGCTCCGGCTTCAATAGATTTCTTTACAGCTGTAGCTAATTCTCCAAAGTCTTCTCCCAAACCGACGATGATGTGTGCTGTAGCTCTTCCTCTCCCGTAGATATCTACAACATTACCTAGATAATCCCAAAAGACCATAGGTTGGTAGGAAGGTTTAGCCTCGCTCCGAAGAGTATCGGTAGCCGCATCTATTCCCACGCCGATCCTTTCAACTTTGCCCTTGAGCGATTCTAAGGTATCTCTTTCCAAGGGAGGAGCTGATAAAGAAATCGGTTTTTGTAGGCCTTCAAGTTCATTCACTATTTTTTCGAGTTTTTCCTCGTAATTAGGAGTATCTGGTGACTGTAAACAAATTCTTTCGAAATCGGATCTATCGAGTTTTTCCTTAACAGATTCAAGTTCAAAAAGGGGCCAGGAAACCCTTGATAACCATTTTGACCTTCCTTCTGATTGAGGGCAGAAGATACAGCCACCTCTACATTTTCCCTCTCCTGGGATCATAATATAAGCGGTCGTTGGTTTCTCTTTAGTTTTTCCATTTTTAAGACCGAGTTTTACCGCTGTTCCATAAGATACTCTGATCTGCATATAATTCACCATTTCCTTTCTTTCAACCATTTTTTTGATCCGTATTTATCTTCAAACTCTTTTGCAAGTTCTATCTCTTCATCTTTTAACTTCTCCTTCTTTATCTTTTCCCCAAAATAGTCTTCATATTTTTCTTTCATGACATCGATTAACTCATTTGGATCAGGTTTTATTCCCGTCTCCTTCTCCATGGTTGTAACGAGATCTAAAAATGAATCCGCTCCTTTTTCTTGAAGTTTTTTCTCGTCGATCTTCAATATCTCGGCTAATTTTTCTAGGTCCGTGGAGAACATGAGAGTTCCGTGTTGCAATAGGCCCTTTTTCCCTCTTCTTTGGGCGCTTCCCGATATCTTCTTCTTGTTTACCAAGATATCATTATAAGGTTTGAATTCCGGTTCGAGTCCGAATTCCTTAAGGGTCTCCATTATAGGTCCGAGGAGTTCTCTAAAGCTTTCCTCTATATCTCCTTCTATCTTTTCTGTCACTACAGAGTATGTTATCTCTCCTTCATAGTCGTGAAAAACTGTACCTCCACCAGTGATCCTCCGCACGTAGGGTATATTGTATTTCTCACAAGTTTGAACATCGATTGTTTCTTCGACAGATTGAGAATATCCTAAAGTTATAGAAGAAGGTTTGAACCTAAAAAATCTAAAAGTTGGAATCGTGTTTCTTCTGTCAAAATTTCTCAATATAGCCTCATCGATAGCCATCTGTCTCTCGGGACCTGCTTCAATAAGAGGAACGTATCTAGCATCCATACCTTATGATAAGCCTTTAGAGTTATAATTATTTCCATTTGCAGAGATTACTTCAATTCGTCTCTTCTCCAAATGACGATTTACTGATTGTTCTATTTAATCTCTTTTCAGCGTTTTCGACTGATCTATCTATTTCGACTTTACCTTCTTTTATGTGCTTAGCCTTTATCTTCCTATAACACTGCTCGTGGAAGAATTTTCTTTCCTTTAAAATAAAATTTTTTCCCATCTGTAATTTTTTTCCGCAAAGGCTGCACTTTTTGTTGCCCAATATCTCATGGAGCCTTTCATCCCATATTTCGCTCATCTCGATCCCTTTTGCCATCCTTAGTTCCTGATGCGTAAGTATACTACTTCTATATAATAGTTCATTGTGCTAAATGACTTATTGTTTAAAAAAGATTAACTTTAAGTTAAAGCAGTCATATGGGGATGAGTAGAACGGAATAAAGGAGTTGTATTATAGATGAAACGAAGGAGTAGAGATAGAAGATACCTTCTCACCTCGGAATCTGTAACTGAGGGACATCCAGACAAGATGGCTGATAAGATCAGTGATTCTGTATTGGACGAACTGATAAAACAAGATCCTCAATCTAAGGTCGCCTGCGAGACGATATTGACGAACGGCCTTGCTCTAGTTGCTGGGGAAGTCACGAGCGAAGGATATGTTGACGTAAATGAGGTAATAAGGAATACGATAGCAGATATAGGTTATACTAAAGTAGAATATGGTTTTGAGGCGGAATCATGTGGAGTAATGACTGCACTTCACTCACAAAGTCCTGATATAGCCCGAGGAGTGGAAGGAGATGTTCAAGGTGCGGGAGATCAGGGAATAATGTTCGGCTACGCGACTAACGAAACAGAGGAGATGATGCCGAAACCGATTGTTTTAGCCCATAAACTTTCCAAAAAACTCGCCGAGGTCAGGAAAGAGAAAACTCTAGATTACTTGAGACCTGATGGTAAGTCACAGGTAACGATTGAATATGAAGGCGATACTGCAAAAAGAATCAAAGATGTTGTTATCGCAGCTCAGCACGATCCAGAAGTAGAGGAAAAAAAGTTAAGAGAAGATGTAAAAGAAAAGGTGATCGAACCAGTTTGTAAAGATCTACTTTGCGAAAATACTAATTATAATATAAACGAAACAGGTAGGTTCGTCCTAGGTGGCCCACAAGCTGATACAGGTTTGACCGGCAGGAAGATCATAGTAGACACCTATGGCGGACATGGGAGCCATGGTGGAGGATGCTTCTCCGGAAAAGATCCCTCCAAGGTGGATCGTTCAGGAGCTTACATGGCAAGATACGTTGCTAAAAATCTTGTTAGTGCAGGTCTAGCAGAAAAATGCGAGATTCAATTGAGTTACGCAATAGGAGTGCCTGAACCGACAAGTATTTTGATAAATACTTATGGAACTAACAAGATCCCAGAAAAAGACATCGAAAGCCTAGTTAGAGAAAAGTTTCCATTGACTCCTAGAGCCATAATAGACCATTTAGAGTTATTAAGACCGATATACGAAAAAACCGCTGCCTATGGCCATTTCGGTAGGGAAGAAAAGGAATTTACTTGGGAAAAAACCGACATGGCTAAGGAATTGTGATAATCCAAATTTTTAAGATTAAGATATTTTAAGGTTAAGATAGCTTCATATACTAGTATCTCCATTATTGGATAGGGTGAAAAATATGAAGATAAATATTATCTATGATAGTAAACATGGGAATGGAGAGAAGATAGCGGAAGATCTGATGGATATGATAAAAGAAAGCGGTAACGAGGGTCATATCTATAATGCTAGGAGGACCGACCCTGAGAAAATAGGTGAAGCAGATCTTTACATTTTTGGGTCTCCTACACACTGGAGAGGACCATCTAGAAGAATTAGAAGGATCATCAAAAAAACACCTTTTGCAAAAGAGGGTGCTAAGTACGCTCTGTTCACTACCTACACCGATGGGAAGGGAAAGGCTACAGATAAGATGGAAAAAATGCTCGAAGGAAGAGGTCTAAGAAAGGGAGCTTCAAACCTAAATATGAAACTCGATGGAAAAGAAGGTCCTCTAGAGAAAGGGCATAGGGAGAAAGTTAAGCGGTTTTGGGGAGAGTTCGCTGGTTGAGAGATTACGATACACGTCTAAGAGAGGAGTCCAGCCTTATTAAGCTCGTCTTTTATGTGCTCGACTCCTTCTCTCAACTGTTCTTCGTTTTTACCACCAGTGCAGACCATCCTTCCCGACCCGAACAGTAAAAGAACAACGGGAGAATCCTGTAATCTATAAACCAGGCCAGGGAACTGTTCCGGTTCGTATTCTACTCTTTCTAGTCCCAATGTAATCGCCACTGAATTGAGATTAAGATCAGTGTTCAATTCATAGGAAGCCACGATATTCTGTATCTCGGCTTTAACTTTGTCCGCGGTTTCGATGCCGTTCTCGTTCAGTAGTCTTTTAACTTTATCCACGCTCTCTTGAGGCTCCTCAAGTGTAACTCCACCGGTACAGACCATCTTCCCACTTGAGAAAAGCAGTATAGATGTATTAGGTTTGTCTAGTTTATATATCAAACCAGGGAATTTGTCAGGGTCGTATTCCGAATCTTCTAATGCTTCATGAACTTCCCATAAATCTAGTTCTTCTCCTATCGATGAGGATGCTACCACATTTTCTATTGTTAGACCTTCCATATTTGATCACTCTTTTTATACCTATTAATTACACTTATTTAAAATGAAGGGTTTTTTCCTTATATAATTCCCTTCGTAAAGGTATTAAAAAGCGATTAATTAAGTTTTCGTTAATAGCATCTTTGGATGTAAAGAGTTTTAGACTATTGCCTTATATGAAATTCGACAATTTTATATATGATTTTTCCATACGACCAACAGAATGACGGGATTAAAGGAAAGGATAGCTGGCGAGATAACTATTTCCACCAATCCTGGAGAGATAATCCGGAAATGGAGAGAGATGTTCGATATCTCTCAAACTAGACTTGCAGAAGAGATGGATGTAGCTTCCTCAGTAATCAGCGATTATGAGAAAGGACGGCGGAAGCCTGGGGCTACGCTAGTTAGAAAGATCGTTAACTCCCTCATAAATATAGACGAATCTAGAGGAGGAGAAGTTATCGATCGTTTTACCCGACCTGGTCAGGAGGGTATTTTGAGTAAGAACGAATTCCCAGAACCGGTTTCTCTAGAAGAGTTGTTAAAAGACATTGAGGGGGAAATGATATCAACTGTTGACCAGAAAAAAGACATTTATGGTTATACCGTTATCGATAGTATGAAGGCCATATTGTCCATGAAATCATTTGATTATTTGAGCATATATGGATGGAGTACCGAAAGAATACTGTTTTTTAAAGGTGTAGAACACGGTCGTTCTCCTCTTGTAGCGATACGTTCTACTCCTTTAAGTCCGGCCGCTGTTTGCTATATAAAGCCTGAAAAGGTAGATGATCTTTCAAGAAAGCTAGCAGAGGTTGAAGGTATTCCTTTGATAAGAACTGATCTTGACACTGATGAATTGATTAAAAAAATGAAAAAATGGTTGTGATACCGTATGAAGGCGAAGAACAAAGTCGGAATTAAAGGTTATGCAGGCTACGTACCCAGATATAGAATCACTCCCAAAGAGATAGGAGATGTTTGGGGGCAAGACGGAGAAACTATGGGAAAAGGACTAAGGGTTAAAAGCAAATCCGTTCCCTCACCCGACGAGGATGTTGTTACCATCTCTACACAGGCAGCTAAATGGGCGATGCAAAGGGCCGATATCGAAGGCGAGGATCTAGAAGCGATCTACGTAGGGTCGGAATCACACCCTTATGCTGTTAAGCCCACCGCTACTATAGTAGCGGCTTCACTCGCTTCTCCCCCACAGTTGACCGCCGCTGATTACGAGTTCGCTTGCAAAGCAGGTACCGCCGCATTTCAAACCTGTATGGGCTTGGTTAGTTCAGGGATGATAGAAAACGGCATGGCGATAGGAGCAGATACTTCCCAGGGTGCACCAGGCGACGCTTTAGAGTATACTGCAGCAGCAGGAGGAGCAGCATTTATAATAGGCTCCGAGAACATCCTCGCGGAGATAAAAGAAACGGTCTCTTATACTACAGATACACCTGACTTTTGGAGAAGAGAAGGGGAAAAGTATCCTCAGCATGGGGGCAGGTTCACGGGAAAACCAGCTTATTTTAGACATATCACGAACTGTACCGAAAAGATGCTGGAAAGTACTGGAAGAGACCCAGATGATTACGATTTTGCAGTTTTCCACCAGCCAAATGGAAAGTTTCCGGTAAAGGCTGCTAAAAAACTAGGATTTTCTAAAGAACAGTTGGAGCCTGGCCTTTTGGTCACTAATATAGGTAACACTTACTCTGGTGCTGTACCGCTGGGTCTTGCCGCGACATTGGACCAAGCTGAGCCAGGGGATAGAATATTGGTCACTTCTTACGGTTCTGGCGCCGGCTCTGATAGCTTTGATATCAGGGTCACAGAAAATATCGGGAGAATAAAAGAGAGGAACGTTCCTACCGTAGAAGAAGTGATCTCGAAAGAGGAATTCATTTCCTATTCGGTTTACGCTAAATTTAGAGAAAAGATCGAAGGAGGTAGATAATTTGAGAGACGTTGTTATAATAGGTATAGGTGAAACTGAGTTCGGAGAGTTATGGGATAAGTCTCTAAGAGAGATCGGTATCGAGGCCGGTCTTAAAGCCTTACAGGACGCGGGCGTTAGAGGTGACGAAGTCGAGAGGATGTATATCGGAAACATGTCCGCAGGGAAATTAATAGATCAAGAACATATAGCGCCTCTCATCGCAGATTATGCCGGGTTGAGCAATATACCCTCAACTAGAGTAGAATCCGGAGGAGCCTCCGGTGGGATGGCTTTATCAGAGGCTTATAAAACAGTAGCGTCGGGGATGGACGATATAGTCGTGGTAGGTGGGGCAGAAAAAATGACTGACGTTGGTGAAGAAGAAGCGAAAAAGATCCTATCTTCAACTGCTGATCAAGAATGGGAGACGGTGTTTGGAGCAACTTTTGACTCGCTTTATGCGATGATGGCTAGGTATCATATGGATGAGTACGGAACAACAAGAGAACAGTTGGCTGAAGTCGCGGTCAAGAATCATTCAAATGCTTCAAAAAATCCTAGTGCACAGTTCCCAAGAGAGACCACTAAGGAATTTGTTATCGGTGCACCGATAGTTTCTGACCCTCTAGGTATGTTCGATTGCGCTCCTTTATCTGACGGCGGAGCGGCCCTGGTGCTTTGTCCCGCAGAAAGAGCCGATGAATTCGACGGGGAACCTATCGAGATAGTCAGCATGGGTGAAGGCGGAGATACCATGGCTGTTCATGAAAGAGAAGACATCGGGACGATGAAAGCTACTCAAAGAGCGGCTAAAAAGGCCTACAAGAGAGCGGGTATAACTGCCAAGGATATCGACTTCGCTGAAGTACACGATAACTTCACTATAACAGAAATTTTAGCTATCGAAGATCTTGGTTTCTTCGATAAAGGTGAAGGAGGCCTCGCGACAGAAGAGGGCAGGACTAAACTGAACTCTGAGATTTCCATAAATACGTCTGGAGGGCTCAAAGCGAAGGGCAGACCTGTAGGTGCGGTAGGCATAAGCCAAGCAGTTGAAGCTGTACAGCAGTTGAGGGAAGATGCCGGAGAAAGGCAAGTAGATAATCCAGAATACGGCTTAACTCACAATATAGGTGGAACGGGAGCTAGTGCTGTAGTCCATATTTACAGGAGGTGGTCATAGATGGCTATTCCGAGGTTCTGGAGAGAGATAAGACAACGTTATAAAGGTATAGGCGTCGAGTGTAAAAACTGCGGAGAGATATATTTTCCTCCAAGAGATATCTGCCCGGAATGCCGTCGAGAAAGTTACCAGAAGATGGAAGAGTACGAGTTAGAAGGTACTGGTGAAGTAGTAACTTATACAAAAGTCCATGAACCACATCCCGATTTCAAGGACCTCTCTCCCTACATCATGGCGATTATAGAGATGGAAGAAGGGGTTAGATTGACTGGACATCTTGTAGATGTAGATTATGAAAAAGTAGAACGGGGTATGAAAGTCGAAGCGTCCATGCGGAAATTAGGAGAGGAGAGTCCAAAAGGTTTGATATACTACGGATACAAATTCTGGCCGCTGGATAAGAACGAGTGAAAAAAACCTTTTCTTTTTTTTGATAGTAAATTTTAAAACATTTACTTTATTTCGTAATTTGACATCATGGATGTATTTGAAGCGATTAAAAAACGGAGAAGTATTAGGAGATATAAAGGTGAACCTATAGAGAAAGAGGATATAGAGAAGATGGTTGAAGCAGCGAGATCAGCTCCTTCTGCTAAAAATTTACAGCCTTGGAGATTAGTTGTGGTTCAAGACCCTAAGATACTTGAAGAACTTGTACCGATCTGTTATGGACAGGAGTTTGTCAGTGAGTGCGGAGCTTTTATAGTAGGTATGATCGACGGTTCAAAATGGTCGAAGATCGATCTGACCATAGCCATGAACCACCTATCTCTAGAGGCAGTTGAACTTGGATATGGAACCTGCTGGATAGGGTCTTTTGATAAGGACGGTTTGAAGCGGAAACTTGACTTGCCTGAAGGTTATGAATCAGTAGTCTGTATGACTGTAGGAGTTCCAGATGAAAAGCCGCGCTCACCAACAAAGAAATCTATCGAAGAACTAGTAGACTGGGTGAGGGTTTAATAGATATTTAGCTATTTATCTATCTTTTTTATCAAACCCTTTCTCAGGTCAAGACCTTTGATAGTTGTTTTTTCACCAACAATAGAGTCCTTTATAACAGAATTTTCTATTTTGCAATTTTCGAAAATGATAGAGTTTTCAATCTCCGAGTTCTTTATATTAGTTCCTCGTAGTATGGTAACGTTTTCACCTATCTCTGAATCCTCTATAACTCCTTTTAAAATATTCTCGTCCCTGATTTCCTCTTCAGCTCTTAGATAACCCTTTCTTGTTCCCACATCTGCCCAAGTACCAGTAAAAGGATAAGCGTAACAGTCGTATCTCTCCGATATCCATGAGAGAAATCTTCCCGGCTCATCTAAGTATTTATCTTTCGAGATTCGACTTTCCCAGTAATCGGTATACTCTTCGAATATCTTGGTGATGTTTTTTGGAAAGTAATAGAACGCGGTAGAGGCCATCTTCGATTTCGGTTCTTCCGGTTTTTCCTGAAAGTCCTGAATCCTTTTTCTTTCGTCAAAATCCAATATACCATAATTTTTTGCTTCCTCTAAACTATCGACTTCGAAGCACGCATTGAGGATACCGTTCTTTTCTTTTGCAAAATTTAGAAAATCCTGGATTTTGAAGGAATAGTAATTGTCTCCTCCTATCACAAGATGGTCCGTGTTTTCAGCCTTGTTAAGAGCGTTCATTATGCCGCCGATAGCACCGAGCTTTTCCTCCTCAGATTCCTGACTTTCGATGATCAATTCGTAAATACTTTCGTCTCGATCTTTAAGATACTCTCTGAAAGAGTTCTCAAATCTTGCATTAGTAGTGATGTATATCTTATTTATTACATCGATCTCTTCGAGTTCATCGAGGATGTAACTGATTATCGGTTTACCCCCCAAAGGGAGAAGAGGCTTCGCTTCATGTTTGGTAATCGGCCAAAGTCTTGTAGCGTATCCGCCTGCTAGTATTATCGAATCCATATTTACCCTCGCTAACATCTATAATATTAGTATAAATAAATTGTTCGTTTTTACAGCTTTTTTTCTAGTTGTTTTACTCTTAAGGTTTAGGCTCGATGTCAGGCTTGAGTTTGATCTCAGAATCCATGCTTTTCGAGATAAGACAATTCTTTTTAGCGAGTTCTAAAGCTCTTTCAACCTTATTTCTATCTTCTTTATCCTTCAATTTCACTTTAGGGACC
>CAZRWG010000010.1:1667-13830 GCA_964603805.1 uncultured Thermoplasmata archaeon | reverse complement strand
CAGGAAAGGTCAAGTCCGTAGAAAAAAGATTAGGTAAAGAAGTCAACAAATAAGAATCAAAAATCGGCTAAAGAGGCTTGAGATGAACCTTTTTCTTCTACTCTCTCCTTTTTCTTTTTTTCTTCTACCGGCTCTTCCTCAGAATAATCTTTTTCACTGAGTCTTTCTGCAAGTGTACTCCCTATCCCTGGTAGGTCCCGTAAGTCTTCAGGTCTAGCTTTTCTTACTTCCTCCGGGTTTTCATAACCAGCTTGATACAAACTTCTAGCTCTGACTCTACCCACACCGTCTAACTCGACAAGTTCGAAAAGATCCTCTTTTATTCCGTTTTTCACCCGTTCGGTCAATTCAACAAGTTTTTCTTCTTTTGGTTTGTTGTACATCCTTGCTATCTCAGCCGCAGCGTGCAACAACCATTCAGCCGTTTCGACTTTATTATAGATATCTCCGGGCCCGATACCGAACTTATCAGCGATCTCATTTTCTGGAATCTCTTCGATCCAATCCTGAAGAAGTAAAGCAGTTTTGAAAGCTCTCAGATATTCTTCGAGTTCACCTCTATCATGAGGAAAATCTACAAACAGATCAGCACGTAAAGATTCTGCCTTTCTTTTATATTTTTGTAGTTCAGTTTTTGATGCGAAGAGATTATACATGTCGGGAGTAAGACATATCGTATGAAGATACGAGACATTCAAACCCATCTTTCCGCTCTTCACAGCCTTTCTGATTCTGACAGCTGATTGTGGATCTATATACAAATCCGAAACTCTTTTCCCGAACTTAGTGGCTTCCAAACAATCTTCTTCCCGTATCAATTCTTCCTCTTTCAACGTCTCTAAAGTTTTTCTCACTCTCTCCTCGATAGACCATATCTCGCTCTGCTGAGAGTAAAAAGTCTGTTCCATAAAATCATATATCTCCTCTTCAAAAGTACAGTGTTCTGTCGCTATAAGGGAAAGTAGGTGAGTTCTCAAAGCTGGTTCTGTCGCCATCCTCGAAACGATAGCTTCGCTTTCCCCAAGAAGATATTCATCGTAAATTTCATCGACTTGTCTTCGATTTTTCGCGACCAATATCGCCTCACCCAAATCATCATATCCCGGTCTTCCGGCCCTTCCGAGCATCTGATGAATCTCCATGACAGGTATAGGAGCGTTGTAACCCAACATCGCATCGTATCTCTTACAGTCCCTGACTATGACTTTTCTAGCAGGCATGTTTATGCCCGCAGCTAAAGTCGGTGTAGCGGTTATAAGCTTAATCAACCTATTTCTAAACGCTTCCTCCACTTTTTTCCTTTGATAATTATCTAGTCCAGCATTATGGAATGCAGTTCCTTTTCTTACCATATCAGCTAAGTTCTTACCTACCGAAGTGTTACTCCTACTTTCTATATCGTCTGCAACCTCTTCCAACCGATCTTTCTCTTTTCCGTCAAGATGCTCTTCAACGATAGAAGTCATATCTTGACTAACGGCACGTGTAGACTTTCTACTTCTAACAAAAATCAAACATTGGTCGCCTTTTTCTATAGTTGGGACGGCTAAAGTTTCCACAGCACCACTTTTAGGCTCTAGTTCTTCTTTCCCGCCGTCGGCATATTTGACTTCATTTTTGTGGAAAACTCCTTTTTTTAACTCTACCGGCCTCCAGTCGCTTTTGTGATGTTTCGCGTCTAGCCAATCCGCGATCATGTCCGAATTTCTAATGGTTGCGGAAAGAGCTATTATCTGTGACGCAGGATTAGCTTGTTTCAGCTTGGAAAGTGTGACTTCTAGTGTGGCGCCTCTCTCCCTATCATTAACAAGATGAACTTCGTCTGCTATCACACAATTCAACTGAGAAAGCCATTCTACATTATGCCTCAAAAGAGAGTCGGCTTTTTCCGACGTAGCGATTATCACATCGTAGTCTCGCAAGTTCGGATCCGGATTATCATAATTACCCATCGAAATGCCAACTTTCATGCCTAACTCTTCAAATTTTTTAAGATCATTCAATTTTTCTGATGCGAGTGCCCTCAAAGGTACTATGTAGAGAGCTTTACCACCCTCTTCTAATACTCGCTTTATTATCCCCAAATAAGCTAGAAGAGATTTTCCACTAGCTGTTGGATAAGCGAAAACACAATTATCCCCAGCAAGAACATCTTCTACACCTTTCTCCTGTGGAGGATATAGTTCTTCTATCCCATCCGATCTTATCAGCGACTTAGCTTCCTCCGGTATCTCAATATCTTCAACTTTCATGTTTCTCAGGAAATTTCAATGGGTCATTTAGATTGGATGTACTAAAACTTGGTGCTCCTAGATCTTCAATAGAACAATTCAGAAGTATTTATAGGTTTTAAATATACCCTCTATATTATAAGTCCGAAAAATGCCTCTGTTGAACTCTTACCAAGCCGCTATCGGCGGTGTATTCGTGATTTTAATTTTCGGTATTGTGGTGGAAAAACATTATGTTAGTAAATCTACCGTTTTCTACAATCTTCTCTCTTTCATCCTGCTTCTAGCTTCGATTGAGATCTCTTACCTGCTTCTTTCAGGTCTGATAATATATCTTATCTTGGGAGCGGTAATTATGAAACTCGAACTCAAACCGTTGTTTCCCGCGTTCGGTGCTAGAGCTTATGGCTCTCTAGCTCTAGTTTTACTTTTGGAAGGTAGAAAGTTCATCCCGGGAATCGAAGGAAGAGGTATTTACGAAACTTTTGGTCTATTACTCTTGCTTTGGATACTCATAACTTTCTTGGTCCATCTGATCGGACGATGGTATAGAAAACAAAGGTGGAATATATTCTGAAAAAGCCTTGTATTAGTAAACCAAAATGATTTATACACACATTTTTTATCCAGTTTTGATGGAATTGAAAAATCAGCATCGGTTAAAGGATAAAGATGTCGAGAGATATTCAGAAGAATTGAAAGATAAACTCGGGGATTCTTTGTTCAATCCAAAGGAAGCAGTAGATATCGCAGATAGCGAGGAAGGAGAAGTGATTTTGGTAAACAACGAATTGATAGCTACTTTCTTCGATGATGAGATATTCCCAACTATCCAAGGGCTACTCAGGATGAATGCTACGAAAAAATTCGTTACGGTCGATATGGGTGCTGTTGAATTCGTCTACAATGGAGCGGATATAATGGCTCCAGGAATATTAGATGCGGATGCAGATATAAGTGAAGGGGACTTGGTTTGGGTGAGAGAAGTTGAACATGAAAAGCCTCTAGCCGTAGGACGTGCTCTCACCAATGGAGAGGCGATGATAGAATCTAAAGAAGGAAAAGTGGTAAAAAATTTACACCACGTTGGAGACGGTAGATTTGAATGAATTATAGATTCTCCTTCAACTCATCTATTATGGCGACAGGAGAAGGATCTTTTCCTCTTAATAACGCAAGATAGATGCTGACGTAATCTCCCAGATAAACGAGATAAAGTATTCTTGCTAACTGCGTATCTGCGTCTGTCCAGACCTCTATAATGTCTTCGACCTCTCCTTCAAAAACGAGCTCTTTTGTCAGCTCTATCCGTTGATTGATCTTATCCGGTTCTTTCTCATCTCTTAAAAATATAGGTATGAATTCCTCAATATTTTCCCCGCCTTTCCAGCCAACGATCTCATTGTGATTCATCTCAGGAAAAGCTCCATACCAGGAGAGTATCTCAGAATTTTCGTTGAATTGTGTGTGCCATCTGTTCGCTACTGCATTATATATAGAGTGACCGTAAACTATCGGGATTTTTCCGTGAATTCGTTTCGCCAACTTCTTCGCTTCATTTTCTTCAGTATCGATCTCGGCTTTTATTCTGTCCCTAAGTTCTTTCAACCTTGAAACCGTGTCCAAAATATCCACTTCAGAATCATATATCAATAATTCGGATAGTAACTGAAGCACCGGTACGAACAAAAATGCAAAAGCAGCTCTAGGAGGATATCCAGTAGGTGCTTTGAGGAAAACAAATCTCTCCTCCTTACACATCTTTTCTAACTCGCCATCAGAACTTATAGCTACGACTTTAGCATCTCTTTTGAGACCTTCTTTTGCAGCGCTCAAAGTCTCCTCAGTATTACCAGAATATGAAACAACTATGAGAAGAGTTTCTTCATCTACAAAAGAAGGAAGGGTATAATCCCGATTCACATAAATAGGGACCTGGATCCTGTTGGCAAGAAAACTCTTCAAGGTGTCTCCCACTATAGCTGATCCACCCATCCCCGTGACCACGATATTATCGGGTTGGAAGGGCAAAAGATTGATCTCAGATTTCTCAACTACATCTTCGATCTGTTCTGGGAAATTTTCCAATATCTTCAGCATATCGTTTGAATCTAATTCCTCCATCTTATCAATATCATCGAGCATGATCTCACGCTGAGGGGAAATTGATTTCAAGATAAATAAATTTCCCGATAGCCGAGCTAGTTAAAATCTTAGAAATTCTTCGACCGTTACAGTACCCTAGCTGATATTCCGGTAAAAATCGATTTTATCCAACAACCAAAACTCTATTATAAATCAAATTCCTTCAATAAACGATGAACGAAGAACTCAAAAGAATCACTGAACGGTTAGAAAACGGCGATTTGGTCATGGTTTATGACGCTGATGAAAGAGAAGATGAGGTCGATCTCGTAACTCCATCCGAAAAGATAACTCCTCAGAAAATAAGGATATTGAGGAGAGATGCTGGAGGTCTTATTTGCGTTACTGTTCCTCCAAAAACCTGGAAAAAACTGGAGATGCCATATTTGAGTGAAATATTTGAAAATTCCACGGGCAAGTACTCTCTTCTAGAAGAGATGGAGGCCGACGACATACCTTATGATGAAAGATCTACTTTTTCTCTCACCGTAAATCACAGAGACACTTTTACCGGTATCACTGACATAGACAGAGCACTGACTATTCAAAGATTTGCAAAATTAGCCTCTGAGTTGGAAGAAAAATCTACCGAAGAAGCCCAAAAGATGTTTGGGGAGGAATTTAGAACGCCGGGGCACGTTTTCCTTCTAAATGCGACGGAAGGATTGACCTCTAAAAGAGAAGGACATACGGAACTGACCACAGCTCTGTTGAAGTTTACGGATCTTTATCCTAGTATGACGATTTGTGAGATGCTCTCAGATCAGGGAGACAGTTTGAGCGAAGATGAAGCTAGAGCATACGGAAAAGAAAACGATATCCCTCTCATAGAAGGAAAAAAGATCAAAGAAGCTTTGAAGTGAAATAATGTCTAAAACTCGGGTTATGGCAGGTGGAACATTCGATCTTTTGCACCTAGGTCATCTTCATTATCTTCAGGAAGCTAAAGAGATGGGAGATGAATTAATTGTTGTGGTTGCATGTGACAAAACAGTGAGAGAGCACAAGCACGAACCTCTAATGGACGAAGAGGTGAGAAGAGAGATGGTGGGTGCATTGAAACCTGTAGATAAAGCCATAATAGGAAGTGAAGAGGATAAATTCGATACTGTTGAAGAAGTCGATCCGGACATAATAGCTTTAGGTTACGATCAAAGACATGCAGAGGAAAAATTGAAAGAAGACTTAAGAGTAAGAGGTATGGATGATATAGAAGTCAAAAGATTATCTCACCACAGCCACGAGTTGGACAGTACTAGATATATCATAAGGAAGATCATAGATTGGTACAGCATGAAGAAAGAGTTGGAGAAAGCGGAGGAGGAGGAAGATTAGATGAAAAAGATCGGCATAGCAGACACTACATTCGCTAGATTCGATATGTATAAGAGTGTAGTAGACGAACTCTCTAAGACAGGGACTGGCTACGAGATCGAAAGATATACGGTTCCCGGAATCAAGGATCTGGCCATCGCTTGCAAAAAATTGATCGATAACGGATGTGATATCGTCATAGCACTAGGTATGCCAGGACCAGAGCCGATAGATAAACAGTGTGCCGATCAGGCCTCGAAAGCTCTACTCTACGTAGAGATAGAAACCGATACTCATATTATCGAGGTCTTCGTACATGAAGACGAAGCCGAGGATGAAAAAGAACTTATGGAATTAGCCGATAAAAGGGCTAGAGAACATGCCGTAAACGTTTACGATCTGCTTTTCAGGCCGGAACGTTTAGAAGAAAAAGCCGGTAAAGGAGCAAGAGAAGGTTATCCTGATGTCGGACCTTTGAGGTGATAAGATATGGAAAAAAATATGAGATTAGGAATAGTTGTTTCGGAATTCAATTATGATATAAACCAGATGATGTTAGAACGAGCAGAAGAGCATGCGGAATTCTTAGGCGCTGAAGTCGAAGAAATCCTGCGCGTTCCAGGGGTCTTCGATATGCCTCTCGGGATCAAAAAGCTTCTAGAGAAGGACAATATCGATGGAGTCGTTACTCTAGGCACTGTAATTAAAGGAGAGACGAAACATGATGAAACGGTAATGTCTCAAGCTGCGAGGAAGATAACCGACTTGGAATTAGAGTACGATAAGCCTGTTACCTTAGGAATTACGGGACCAGGTATGAGTAGGATGCAGGCTGAAGAGAGGATTGAACGCGCTAAAAATGCAGTCGAAGCCGCAGTTAAGATGTACGAGCGTACTAAATGATCGCGGTATCCCTACTTGGATCCATTTGCAGATTAATCAGCTACAAAGGGGGTAGATACCTTTCCAGTTTCTGGTATCCTCGACAATACCTTTTACCCATAGGGTTTTTGATATGTCTAGGCATATTCATACTCATAGTGATCATAATAGCTCTTCTATTCAGAGAATTCAATAGAGAATCTACAAAAAGATGTCCTTATTGTCATGAAAGGATACCTACTGACGCTGTCTGGTGTAAATTCTGTAAAAGAGATTTGACCGAACATTTCGGACAATTAAATAATTTATCAGATTTTGAACGACCTGGAAGACCTTGTCCAGAATGTGATCACGATATGCAATTTATCCCAGAACAAAAAAGATGGTTCTGTCCTTATTGTAAAGAGTACAAATGATTTCCTAGCATGGGAGTTAAGTGATGGGATTTTCTAGGAAAACTTTTTCTCAAGGATTTCCAGGCGGTGGTGGAGGAGAATCTCTTGATTTAGTACTTTTTGGTTCCGAAGATGGTTTTTTCAGCTTCACTGCGGTTCCGTAGGCGAGTATCTCCGCACCTCCTCCAGTAATTTTGGAGGTCATGAATCTAACATTTACCACCGCATCCGCGTTAAGCCTTTGAGCTTCTTGTACCATCCTACCCAAGGCTTCTTCTCTCGCATCGGTCATAAGGTCTGAGTAGGCCTTGAGTTCGCCACCAAAAAAGTTCCTTATACCTTGGGTGAAATCTCTAAAAGCGTTTTTAGCTCTCACAGTATTTCCTCTTACCAAACCTAGATCCTCTACAATCTCTTTTCCCTCTATCTTTTCAGTATTAGTTATATGCATAGGATTAGATTTGACTAGCATTATTTAAAATCTTGTTATTGAATGATTAAAGATTTATTTGAGCAAAACTATAAGACTCATCTCGACCAAATAGATAAGTAAAACTATCTATATATGCCTTTGATGTCCTACTCCATCCCGAGCGATGAGGAAGTTCAGGACGCGATTAGATACGTGATGAGGAGGAATAAGGGCATCAACTCTCTCAACAAATTGAAAGAATTGGTCACTAGTGAACTGCAGAACAAAAATCCTAATTTTACAGTCGGATTTGAACGGTTGAGGAAAATTGCCGTTACTGCTCCTTTTATAAAAACAGACATCTACGCCAGGAGGAGCGAAAAAAAAGACTCATTGAGAGGAAAATGTCCCGTTTGCGGGAACAAACTTGAGAAGAGGAAAAATGAAACTATATTCGGTGGTTCCGTAACTTTGGGCTACAAATGCCAGAAATGTCCTTATTGGACCACTCTCAAAAGAAGAATACCCACCAGGTACAGCTTTGAATACAAACAGGAGGAAAAAGAAGATGAAGATAAAACATCAAAGCGGGATAACAATAGAAAAAAACAGTAGTAGTATAATTTTAGATCCAACAAGGCAGGTAGAAAACGGTATCGTGACCCACGGACATATGGATCATCTTGTAAAAGATTCTTACATGACGCCTCCGACTCTAGATATACTTGAAGTTAGGAAGGGAGAAAAAAGAGGAAAAGAGATTTTGTACGGTTCTCCATATGAAATAGATAATTTCGAAGTTACATTATATCCCGCAGGCCACGTATTTGGATCTGCGATGGTTAAAGTGGAAAACGTACTATACACCGGTGATTTCAATCCGCACGGCGGGAAGACATGCAAGAGAGCAGTTCCCTATGATTGTGAGACTTTGATAATAGAATCTACCTACGGGAAAAGGAATTACCAATTACCGGCTAAAAAAGACGTTACTGAAGATCTGATCGCTTGGACAAAACATCAGGTTGAAGAGGGGCCGGTATTATTTGGCACCTATCAATTTGGAAAGGCACAGGAAGTTATCGCTCTATTGAATGAGATAGGAGAAATCCCCTATACTACGGAAAAAATCGCTGAGATTTCTGATGTCTACAACAGCTATGATATAGGCTTAGAATACAAAATCTGGGACCGACCTGAAGAAAATTATACGGCTGTTGTCCCACCAGGTGAATTGAAAAAACCGCCTGGTAAAATAGTCAAACATGCTAAAAAACGTGGAGGAGCTTCAACATATCTCTCCGGCTGGTGCGCTTTTTTTCCATTCTACAATTCGATGGATATCGATTCACAATTTCCTTTTTCAGACCATGCAGGTTTCGACGAACTTCTAGATTTTGTAGGCGGATGCGATCCAGATAAGGTATTTACTGTTCACGGTTCCGCAAAAGAATTTGCAAAGGCTGTAGAAAAAGAACATGGTATAGAAGCCGAGGCTCTCAAATGAGTCTTTCTATAATCTAAAGAAAGATTCCCAAATTATATTACAAAGTACCTTTTCCCGTTTTCAAGTGAGATTATGGACGACTCAGAGATGGTTTCTTGCGATCACGCTCGAAGCAAAGATAATGAAAAAAGAACACTAACGATCAAATGTAAAGAATGTGATAATAATTTCAATTTCAAAGATTGTATAAAAGGTTTGATTTTAGCTTTAAATGATGTTTACAAAATTGAATCTATAGTGATCTCGGATCACATGGAAAAGAAACTTAACAAAAAACAGGTCGATATACTCACCCAGATAAGAGATATAGTTAACGAAATAGAGAGTTTCTCTTCAAGGGTTCCAAAAGGTGAAGATTGTCAAAAATGTAAGTTTAGACCCTCTTCACTTTATCCCGAGTTAAAAAAAGAATTCATATCTAATCCGGGAATCATTTACAAGAGACTTCCCCAGCTAAAAGATAAGTTGGAGGAAATAAACAGCTGTTCAGAGTGTAAAAATGATCTTAAGCAGGAGATGAGCATCATAGGAAATAAAGCGATACAACTGAAATCAGATGTGTTTGCCACGGGATTCGGGATAAAAGGGTGAATTACCTTGGATTTAGAAGAGCTTTTCCAGGAATTAGAAGGGACGAACAGTGAGCGAATTATTGAAGGCCTAGAAAGGGCGATGGATAAGACAGAAGGAATTAGACCCGGGTTTTCTCATACTTGGCTTAAACCCAAACCTCCATCACAAGCAAAGGTAGTAGAAGAATACAAAATAGGAAATACATTGGTTCAATTGTTTAGACTGGAAGATGAGACTGAAGATCTCTACCACATTTTCCCTCCTGAATATAAGATGAAAACTGATAAGGCTAAATTGATATCAAAGATGAAAGACGCTCTCGTCGATAGTTTTTCATCTGATACAGATTTGAGTGAACAAGGCAGAATAAAAAATTATATTGAAAAAAGAGGTATGTCGTTGATACAAAGAAGTGTAGAATCTCAAGATCTAGAATTGGGTGAAAGCAGAAGCAGGGAGCTTACGGAGATAAAAAGGTTGTCTCAAATCTTGGCTAAATATACTGCTGGATATGGAGTTATTGAGACGCTTTTGTCTGATGAGAGAGTAGAGGATATCTATGTAGATGCACCTGTTGAAAGAAACGAAGTTTATGTTGAAATAAAGAGCTCTAAAAAGATCAGAAAAAAATGTAGAACTAACATACACTTATCTTCAAAAGATATGGACAGCATCCTTTCTAGATTCAGGATAGAGAGTGGTAGACCATTCTCTGAGGCTTTTCCCGTTCTAGAAGCAGACCTTTCCGAATATGATACTAGAGTAACTGCGATAGGTTCTCCCTTGAGTTCCGATGGGATCGCTCTAGCTCTTAGGAGAAGGAGCCAGATCTCTTGGACACTACCAAGATTGATCAAAGTGGGGAGCATGACTCCTTTAGCCGCTGGTCTAATCTCTTTTCTTATAGACGGTAGGAGTACTATACTAGTAGGTGGAAGCAGAGGAGCCGGAAAAACTACTCTTTTGGGTGCTATGATGATGGAATTCCCGAGATCTCAAAGGATCTTGACAATAGAAGATACTAGAGAACTTCCGAGCTCAGAAATGCAGTCCGTGGGATACAATGTGCAGAGTACTATGATAAGTTCGGGAACTTATAAGGGCGATTTGAAAGCAAATGATGTCCTCAGAGTTGCATTAAGATTGGGTGAATCCGCTATAGTTATGGGGGAAGTGAGAGGTGAAGAAGCAAAAACTCTATATGAAGCAATGCGTGCAGGAACGGCAGGCAGCGCTGTGATGGGGACCATTCATGGAAACAGCTCTCAAAGTATCTATGAAAGAGTTGTTCATGATATCGGAATCTCTAAAGAGAGTTTTTCCGCCACCGATGTGGTTATAATAGCCGGCATAGTTAGACCTGGAGGTGCACAAAAACAGGAGAGAAGGGTGATCGAGGTTTCTGAATATTCCGATGATGGATTTTCAGAATTGATGGGGTATGATAAAGGATTAGAAGCAACGGATTATTTGAAAAGGAACTCTCAAAAAATAGGAGAAATAGCAAGATCCTGGGGGCTCTCCTATAATGAAGCTGTCCAAAATATCAAATTACGAGCTAAGATCAAAGAAAAAATGGTTAAAACGGCTGAAAAGAAGGATAAAAACGAGCTTTTGAATCCAGAATGGGTGACAAAAGCTAACAGTAAATTTTGGACACTGATATCAAAGTACGGTCAAGAAAAAGATTACAGGAAAATCGGGAGTAAATGGATGGACTGGTTTGAGAAGAGGGTAAAATATGCCTGACCTTTATCAAAAAGCCTGCAGATTGGTCAATGACCGTATAGGACCAGATAGAACTGAAATAAAAAAGAGGAAAGAAAAAAGTAGAGAAAAATTTTTGAATAAAAGAAAAGAGCTTAGAAAGGCTGAAGACCGGATTAAAGAAGCTGAGATCGTCCACGGAAAAGACTCTAAAGAATACAAAAAAAGAAACAAATTATATGATAAAAAAGAAAAAGAATTAGAGAAAGTTGAAGAAAGATATAAGAAAAAAAGTTTCAAAAGAACGATGAAGTTCATTGATATGGATTTCAAATACGAGGAAATACTGGCATTTTCCATATTCACGGCTACACTAACTTTTATTGCCGTTCTCGTAGGACTTTTCTTTTTTAATACGTTCCTTGCTCTCTCTATGTCTCAAATACTCGTGTTTGGGATCCCAGTATTGACTACCTTTCCTGCTCTGGCAATGTTCATCACAGCTTATTATCCAGAATTGGTCGAGAAAAGGATGAAAGCAGACTGTATTGGAGAGGTTCCCGAGACAATAAATTTTATGACCATGTCTATGAGAATAAATCCATCTCTACATAGAGCAGTGATATTTGCTGCCGAAAATTCTAAAGAACCTATCTCCTCAGGACTAAAAAAAATATCCTGGGATGTATACATGAGAGAGCAGGCAAATCTAGAAGAATCGTTCCTCGATTTTGCCATGGAATGGGGGGAGTGGAATGAAAATCTGAAACGGTCACTTTATGCAATAAGATCCTCGATGTTAGAAAAAACTGAAGAAGGTTTTAGAAATGCATTGGAAAGGGCAAACGATATCGTGATAGAAGGAACGAAACAGGAGGTAGAAGATTTTACAAATTCTTTACAAACACCGACAACGATCCTATTTGCTATCGGTGTTCTTTTGCCGTTAATTGTAGGTGCAATGCTTCCTATGGCCGCCTTAGGAGGATTAGACATC
>CAZRWG010000010.1:0-1657 GCA_964603805.1 uncultured Thermoplasmata archaeon | reverse complement strand
GGTGGGGGAACGGAATATACCAGCCCAGTGACCCTACCAATCGTTGTCTTATTGATGAATGTGCTCTTTCCTCTCATCGCTTTCCTGTATTCTTATCATATAATCGGCAAGAGGCCAGGTATGAAAAGGCCTGTCGATGTTCAAAAAAATAAAAAGAAATCCGTACATATCCTGATCTCAATGATTTTATTGGTAGGTATCGGATTAGTGATATCTTTTTTATATGCTCCGCTTCAATCCTATATGCCCTTACCATTCTTCTTTTTGTTTACAGTTCCTATAGGATATTACTGCCTTGCTACATCCTATAAAGAAAAAAGGGAAAGAAAACGTATCTCCAAAATGGAGAAAGAATTTCCCGACGCGCTCTTCCAGTTAGGCAGTAGGATAGCTGAAGGTACTTCTTTAGAAAAAGCCTTAATTTCAACTTCAGAATCGTTGAGAGATACAGAAGTTAGCGAGCTATTCGATGAAATCTCGTCCTCACTAAAAATAACTCGTCTATCTATTGAAGAAACACTATTTGGAGATAAAGGACTACTAAAAGAACATCCGTCAAAATCTATCAGAACTGCGATGAAAACAGTTATAAAAATCTCGGAAAAAGATCCTGAAAAAGCTGGAAAAACAATCATGAAAGTAGCGAATTACAAGCAGGATCTTCAAGAAATGGACAAAGAATTGAAAAATATGCTTTCAAAAAGCGTCGAGATGATGAAAGGAACTACTCTAATCTTTGCACCCATCACCATGGGTATAATCTCGTCATTATATTTCATGTTGGAGGATGTATTCACAAATCTAGGAGGTGTGGATATGATTTCGCCTATAGCATTTTCTACGGTAATAGGGATCTATCTCATCATGATGGGTATAGTGATCACTTATTTTACGAAAGGTATAGAAAATTCATTAGACACTTTAGAATTCAAGTATACTTTTGGAAAAACTATACTGATCTCGATTGCAATTTACTCGATCTCCCTCACACTTGGAAGGATGATGATTGTAGGTATGTGAGAAGGATCCCTCTTAACCTTTCTTTTCCGCTTCTTCGATCCCTCTGTTCAAAGCTTTCAAATTCATCTCTTTGAAACGACTAGGTACACTGTTCTCTACAGAAGTCTCCAATGCCTCTCTAGGTACTAGATCTCCGAGTTCATTAAACGCGCCTAACATCACTATATTAGCTACGATCGTAGCTCCCACCTCTTCAGCTATCTCAGTCGCGGGTATGCCTATGTAATCATGATCCAACTCTTTCACCAAGCCTGGATCTACAACTAATACAGCATCTTCAGCTAGATCATCGTTATACTTATCATAGGCTTCCTGGGACATCACCATCATGTAATCCGCCTGATACAATCCACAGTAACCTATTTCTTCGTCTGAAATCACAACCTCCGAACGTGCGGCACCTCCACGAGCTTCAGGACCATAGCTCTGCATCTGTACTGCATTGTAATCGTGGTAGACACTCGCTGCTTTACCTAAAATGAAGCCTGAAAGCATTATGCCCTGGCCGCCTTTACCAGATAACCGTATATCTTTCCTCATACGTGCACCTCCTCAATCAGAGCCTGAATACGTTCACTAAGTGATTCTTTTTGCTCCTGATGAAGAACGCCTATCTTTATCTTCTCTTTGAGTTCTT